>CAYOFB010000089.1:0-3935 GCA_964403145.1 uncultured Candidatus Bathyarchaeia archaeon | reverse complement strand
AAGCTGTTCCATGGTTTGCAGACAAGATTTGCGGACAAGTTAAAAGGATGAATGGTTCTTTCAACAAGATAATTGTCCCGAGCGAGTAAGAAACGTCTGGAGGTTGCCGCCAAGATGGTTAAAGTTGTGGTTTTAAGATGGGGGCATAGACCGGAAAGGGATAAAAGGTTAACCACTCATGTGGCACTTACGGCCAGAGCTTTTGGAGCTTCTGGAATCATTCTTTCCGATGTTGAAGATGAGAAGGTTAAAGCTTCCATTGAAAAGGTTGTTGAAAATTGGGGAGGCCCCTTCTTCTTCGAAATGGGAAAGCCTTGGCGTCAAGCAATAAAAGAATGGAGAGCAAAAGGCGGAATAGTTGTTCACTTAACAGCTTATGGAGAAAACATTCAGACAAGCGATGTTCTAGATAGGATTAAGGCATGCGAGAAGGATATCATGGTTATTGTTGGAAGCCAGAAGGTTCCAGGAGAATTTTTCTCCGAGAAAGTCTCAGACTTTAACGTTGCCGTTGGAAATCAGCCACATTCCGAATGTTCAAGCTTAGCCGTTTTTCTAGACAGGCTTTTCGAGGGAAAGGAGCTGGAAAAGGAGTTTAGAAATGCAAAGTTGAAGATTGTTCCTCAGGCTAGAGGTAAAAAAGTTGTAAAAGTTTAAGTCTGAATCTGCTTTTAAAATAAAGAGATTTAAACATAAACGCGCATATATATTGTGAGGCATTGAGGGACTTTAATTGTCATACATTGATGAGCATGTCCTAGTTAAAATTGCTGAGGCTTTAGGCGATGAAGAAGCCGTTAAGGTAATTGACATTCTGAAGAATTCAGGCGAAGTTACAGATGACGAAATAGCCAATAAGACGGGAATACGTCTAAACTCGGTTAGAAAGATTCTCTATAAGCTTTATGACCATTCATTGGTGGCTATGCGTCAAACACGCGACCAAAACACTGGATGGTTCATCTTCCATTGGAGACTTCAACCGGACCAGCTTGAAGGATTCATAATAAACCAGAAAAAACGCGTCCTAGAAAAATTGAAGATAAGACTGGAATATGAGAAAAGCCACGACTTCTACTACTGCTTTACGCCAGGATGCAAAAAGGTTCCATTTGAGACAGCCATGGAACTCGTCTTCAAATGTCCAAGATGCGGAAAACCGCTAATGCACTACGACAACAGCAAACTCATTAAAGTTCTCGAAAAGAAGGTTGAAGAATTAAGCAAAGAGCTCGGTGACTAAAAACGGAAACCACATGTAAACTTCCATCTAGACAGGAAGCCCTAAAACTTCTCATTGAAAGCGGCTGCGCGAAAAACGTTATAGAACATTGCAAAATAGTGGCGAAAATAGCCCTAAAAATAGCTAGAAGACTGAAGAAGAAGGGTTTCAATGTAAATTTGGAGCTTGTTGAAATCGGCGCGTTGCTCCATGATATTGGACGTTCAAAAACCCACACGGTTCATCATGCAATTGTAGGCGCAAAGATAGCTGAGCAAAGAGGACTGCCCAAGCCGATCATTAGAATTATTGAGCGGCACGTCGGCGGGGGAATAACTGCGCAGGAGGCGGAAAAACTTGGATGGCCAGTTAAGGATTATATTCCTGAAACTCTAGAAGAGAAAATTGTCTGTTATGCTGATAAACTGGTTGAAGGAAACAAAGAGGTTCCCGTCGAAGTTACTATTAGGAAATTGGCTGATGAACTTGGCGATGATCATCCGGCAATTGAAAGGATAAGACGGCTGCACGAGGAGTTTGCTTCAATGGTGAACAGTTAATGGCAGTTGTTACGCTTTTGGAGAAGGTTTATGGCCGCAGATCAGCAAAGGAATTTCAACGAACCTTCGCTGAAATGTGCAGAGGATTAAACGTTAAGCTCAAAGTATTAACTTGTGCGCCGCGAGGATGGATAAGACTAGAAGTTAAAGGGGAAGATGAGAGGGCGGCTTTGAACTTTCTTAAAGAAGAAGTTGGTTTAGCGCCGGTTTCAATCAAAAACATTAGACGCGGCGACATCATTCGGGGAAGAGTAATTTCTTCAAAGAGCAAAATCGAGTTAAAGCTGGACTTAGGAGTTTATGAACCAGAAATGATTGACGCATCGGTGCCTTTGAGGCATTTGCAAGCGCAGCTCGCCGACGGAAAAAAGCTCGCCTTAAAAACCATAATTGAACTTTATGGCTTATATCCAAACCTTCCATTAGAAGTTAAAGTTCACAGGTTAGATGTTGAAAGTGAATTAATAGAAGTGCATCTTTCTGAATGGCAAATACTTCTTTTCGATCGCTGGATTAGGCAGACGCTGGAAAGACTCATAATCCTAGGAGTAACAAGAGAGGAAATAGAATATGCAATAAAGACGCTTAGGCTTTCAAGAGACATTTACGCCATAGAATCGCTAGGCCTACTTGAACACGCAATAATTTGCAAGCTGGGAACAGAAGCAAGAGGACTAATCCCAAAACTAGGCCCAAAACTCCAAAACGCAGTCCTAACACCATTCACACCAACAAAAATACAAAAAACAATCGAAAGAAAAACACTAAATTAACATGGAAGAGCGCGTTAATATTCGAAACCCTTAACTCATAATTTATAAAATTTCAAATTAGTAAGGGGCCGTCGGCTAGCTTGGTCTAGGCTCCGAGACTCGGGCTCTCGGGACGGGAGTTCAAATCTCCCCGGCCCCACCATTCTCTGATAAGTGTTTTATTTGCTGGGCTTTTATTGAGAAATTCAAAATTCCACTTTGCTTGAGTACAGAGTAAGAAATGTACACTCGTCTGTATTCTCTTTTTGTTTCCCATACTGCAACGGAAATTCCTATTTCTTTGAAGAATTCGAGAATTTTGTCAAATAATTCTGGTATTGCCGATTGCCCGAATTGTATTGCAACATTATGGTCTATCCATCCGTCTCCGTCTATTGCTCCTGCAATGTAGGCTGGTGTAAGACTTTCGGGTGGATGCTTATCTAATGCATAGAAAAGTTGTTTGCTACTAACCTTTATCCGTAGACAATTTTTCTCGGTAATCAAAGTTGGCTTTATTCCGATAGCCTTCAAAACATTGATGCATTTCGTTGCTATTAGTGCGTCATGTTTCTTGCTTAGACTTATCTTGACAATGTAGTGTTTTCCATATTTGTCTCGACTGATGTATTTGGTTCCGTCAGCAGAGAAAAGGCCTCGAAGCCAATCCCATTCTTCACAAGTTATAGAATCAAAGTTTAGGTGCTTTGTTCGAGTTTTTCTCCGTTTGTAATAGCTTATAGTGGATTTTGGAACGTCTATTCCAAATTTTTCTTTTAACTTCTTCTGTATTTCTCTGTAGGATGCATTTTCCGTCCTTATAAATTCAATAACCTTTTTAAGATGTCTTTTCTGCTTTTTCACCATTTCTTGTTTCTTTTAACACTAACTACTTAATATATCTATGCTCGTGAGATAACTAAACGAAACTTGTCTTGATTCTTCATCTTACATTATATGTAGTACGTTAAATCGAATAAAGTTCATGTACCGATGTAATATGCGAGACCCTTGTTCAAATCCGGGCAGCCCCACCATGTTCACAAACCCATAAATTATCTTGTTTTCTTTAAATTAAAATGGCATTGCAGGCACAAATTAGAGTAGTTCCGTTAAGTGCATGGGATGAGGATAAATTTATTCGATTCCTCGAAAAGGATAAGATATTGCATATTTTCACGATTTATGATTTGAGGAGATTTGGAGACAAAACTAAAGTTTGGATAGCTTTTAAAGATGATGAGATTTGCGGTTACACGTTCATTTTTGATAACTCCATTGTTCATACACATGGAACCGTTGAGAGCGTAGAGCCACTTATGAAGTGTATAAGTTTAGAGAGGGCGATTTTCGTTATTGAGAAGAATCATCTGAACGTAGTTGAAAGGTTTTATCGGCCAG
>CAYOFB010000088.1:0-3956 GCA_964403145.1 uncultured Candidatus Bathyarchaeia archaeon | reverse complement strand
AAGCGAAAATTGAAGTATTGAAAAGATTAAAGCCTCGTTTAGACCAAACATAACAATGTAAAAGGTTGGAGATGAGTCGCCATGAAAATAGTTTTCCATCAAGACTACTGCAAGACATACTCTTCGGATCCGGCCGCAGCTCCAGGGCGAATGGAGGCAATACTTAAAGAGTTAAAGGGTCTAGAATTCGTAGAGCCTACGCCAGCAACAGACGACGATATAGTTCTTGTACACACCCAAAATCATATAAACTATATCAAAAGGATGCCCCAAGTATATGAAATAGCTCTTTTAGCCGTTGGCGGTGCAATTAAGGCCTCCCAAATAGCACTAACTGGAGAGCCAGCTTTCGCCCTAATTAGACCGCCAGGTCACCATGCGAGTCCAGATAGCTGTTGGGGATTCTGCTACTTCAATAATATAGCAATCTCCATTGAAAAACTAAGGAGAAACGGCGTCGTGAAAAAGGCAGTAATAGTAGACATAGACTTACATTACGGCGATGGAACAGCCAATATCTTTTCGAGTATTCCGGAAGTAATCTATCATCATGTAGCCGGAGGGCCGAGAGAAAACTTCCTAACAGACCTAGCCGCATTTCTAGATTCAATAAATGAATGCGATATCATCGCCGTTTCAGCAGGCTTCGACCGCCACGAAGAGGACTGGGGAGGAACACTAAAAACAGAAGACTACCAAAATGCGGCAGAAATAATCAAAGAATTCTCAGAAAAAACATGTATGGGAAGAAGATACGCAGTACTCGAGGGAGGGTATAACCACAATGTTTTAGGAAAAAATGTTAGAGCTTTCCTCGAAGGATTTAAATAGCAAAGACTAAACTATTTTGAAAAAGCCGCATCCAAAGAAGGAAAAAAGAAAATAATAATTCGTGGATGGATAAGCCAGTAAACTCGGAGATTTCAGGAATCTAACAATTATGCCTTAAATCGTCGTTTACTGCTTAAAATTTTGGCTAATCAACAGAGATAAGTTTTTGAAATTTTTGGATTTGCGTTTGTTGGGCTTTTATGTTTATTTCGTGTCGGTTGGCTATGTCTTTTCTTTAAGGGTCCTTTAATGTTTGGTTTTCGCTGTGTTCAATTATCGTTATCCTCTCGATTTCTTTAGCCCATGGAATGAAGGATTCACGTTTAATTTCCTTTTTGATCTGAGTGTTTGGAGCGTTTGCACTTTCAGGGACTAGATTAACTACAATAATCGCTTTCTTAGGCATCGCAGTTCCTGTCAAATCTGTTGATACAAGGAGTTTTTATAAGATTTGTGATACTAGACTGGTATACTATTATGGTGTCTCAATTTGTGATCCGGAAAACGTGAAGTGCGGGATTTTTGTGACACCAAATGAGGAGACCAAAATGCGAAAAGGCAAAGGAAGGTTCATCAATCGGCCTACAAGAACAGGAGGCCGCCTATATGACAAATTCTTCATATACATCCCTACAGAAGTTGCAAGAGACGGAACATTCCCATTCAAGGAAGGAGAAGAAGTCATAATAAGTATAGAGGACGATAAGCTTATCATAGAGAAACTGAAAAAGGAAAACAAGGCCTCGCGATAATAGCTGTTCTCAATTTTAATTTTAAAATGTAAAAGCGCCAACTTGATAAACCTTAAAAACTGTTTCGAGGGAATTCTCAAATGACAGGAAGGAAAAACGATGAAGATGTTTATTACCAAGATAATTTCAATGTTTTTCGCTTTTACATTTATTATGTTTTTGACGGTTCCGCTTCTGCGTAGTGTTCAGGCTTATCCTCGTTATACTGAAGCTGATAAGGCGTTAGATTTCGTTGAATCTTTATTATGGAACTATGACGGCGATAAATGGCTATGTAAGGAATATAAGAATGCTAATCGATGCTGGTTATATAATGACAATTATTTAGCTTATCAGATCTTTCAGACTCTTGGGCGAAATGATCTGGCGGAAAAAATAAGGGCGACATTCATGAGTTATGGAATTCCAATTAAAGGTAATGGTCGAATAGAAGTTCTATTTAACCGTATCATTCCATCTCCACCATACACTGGTGCGGCATGCATACTTGTCGATTACTCGACGGACATGCAGCTTGGTTCGATTCTTGTAAATAACTCGGATGTGGAACTGGGAGATGAGTGGCCTCTGTATTGGTATCATGCCCCAGAGGGAGCTTATTGGACAAGCGAGGAATCACATTCTTCAACCCATAGCCTGAAAATAGTCGGAAATTGTTCAAGATGGATTGATTGGAGATCGGAAACGTTCCCAGTCACAGGATCAAGAAGCTACATGGTTAGATGCTACTTAAAGGGCGTAGCCAATACTTGCGAACCGTTTGAATCGCGGTGGGTTATTATGATCCGTTGGTACAATGAGACTAGCTGGATCGGTCAAGATGAATTGCCCATTGTAGCTGGCAATTATGAAGAATGGACCTTGCTTCAGGGAATATTCGCCTCTCCTAAAGATGCAGTAAAAGCTGATCTAATTTTTGGGACGTTTAACGCCACTGGAATCATGTATGCAGACGATTTGGAAGTCAGAGAGCTCATTAAGGAGGGAAGCTTTATGGTTATGAGTGAAGTTAGGCACATGCAGATTCGCGATTGGGAAGAATACGCAGATCTACTGCTATTCGATGTCATTAACAAATACTACCAAGGTGACCCGGAGTATGCGCAATTATGGGAGAAAGCATATAGAATGTTTGATGGAAAGGGTATGGTGGATAAATCGTTTAACGACACATTCCTTAAAACTGGGCACAGGAAATATGAAACTTATAAGCTTGCTCTTTTTATACTAGCCTCAAAAATTATCGATCGCCCAATACCGGAAAACTGCTCACATATACTGTGGAGCATGCAAAATAGATCTAATGGAGGAATAACCACGCATTATCTTCCAGACTTAACACCAGATCCTAATGCAACCCAAAATATTGAAACAACATGCCTAGCCATCTACTCCTGCTTTTCTGAAGATGAGGTACCAATTCCGGAAAACATTTCGATTTTTATGGCATCTGCGATAATAGCTATGGCACTCCTAATGATTCGAGAAAAAAGGATACATGTAAGGCTGAGAATTGAAAAGTTATAAAACGCAAATACGGGATGGAAACGTCCGGATAGGGTAGATCAAGGAGAGACACTACTCCGCAGTACCAGAAATTAAAGTTTTTGCAGAACTCGAAAAAGAAGAATAATAGTTAAAATTGCAGCTAAACAGAATGAGATTCACAATAACTAGCGAAAGAAAGTCATTTTTCGGTAGATGACCTATGCTATGAGCATAAAAAGGGGCGCAGGAATCGCTATGAAATAATGCCAGTTTGAGAACAGAAAGTCGCAAAAAGCAGTTCAACCATTCAAACAAATAGTAAAAATACATAAAAAAAGCTAAATGGCCCCAATACAGATAGGAGCCAAAGCTTGAAAGTAAACCTAAAAATAAAATGTTCCAACTGTGGACACTGGAACAGAGTACCAGTAAACAAAATGTTTCTAGAGCAACCTTCCCAAGATCTTAAAGTCAAAGTTTTCATCCCAGTAAACAAACCCTAAAAAACACAAAATGCAAAAAATGCGGAAAAATCATCGCAGAACCTAAGACATTAATAATACGAACACACAAGAACACAAGCAAATTCAGCAACTATTGACTTCAACAAAAGGCAAAAACAGATAAAGTTTGCACTAATCGATGTATAAAATTAATTTTCAAGGTTTGTGACTTTAATTTAAAAGTTCAAATCTATTTTTGCTTGGTTGATATAGTTGGCATAAGCTGATGTCTGCTTTTTCTATTTTTTATTTTTTGCAAAGATTGAGAAAAATTTTGCAAAAAATCCAGATATCCTACACGTTATAAAACTATAAGCCTCAAAGAGAAGGGAGGTGAATTGGATGAAGAAAGGCATTTTGGTGGCGATTCTTGCATTTTTAA
>CAYOFB010000087.1:0-4077 GCA_964403145.1 uncultured Candidatus Bathyarchaeia archaeon | reverse complement strand
ATGCCTCAGCCTATCCGGGAATGAAAATTAAAAGGTATCAGCCTAGAGCTTTTGGGCGTTCGTCCCCAAGATTTGAGACGCTGACGCATGTGGAAATCGTTTTGGAGGAAATTGAAAGGCCATTCGCGGCGGAGGAAGAATAATGTCAACGATAAAACATTTTATATCAGAATCGGTCAAAAAGGCTCAAATTGATGAATTCTTGCAGAAAGAACTCGAAAACGCTGGTTACGGCGGAGTTGAGATTACAAGAACTCCGCTTGGAACTCACGTTGTAATTTATGCTATGAGGCCTGGAGTGGTTATAGGCCGCGGAGGCGAAACTATACGGCAATTGGCAAAAACATTGGAGGAAAAGTTTGGGCTTCCTAACCCTCAAATTTCAGTTGCGGAAATTGAAGTTCCAGAATTAAACGCTTATGTCGTCGCTTCGAGAATAGCCTCAGCCTTAAGAAGGGGGGTGCACTTTAGAAGAGCCGGATTCTGGGCGCTTAACCAAATAATGGAAGCTGGAGCCCTAGGAGCCGAAATAATTATCAGCGGAAAGTTAAGGACGGAAAGAGCAAGATACGAAAAGTTTAGAGCTGGATACTTGCCGAAAAGCGGAGAACCAGCCATGAAATACATGCGAAAGGCCGAAGTTCACGTTCAGCTTAAACCCGGAATCTTCGGAGTGAAAGTTAGGATAATGCCTCCAGACGCCGAATTTCCAGACAAGATAAAAATACTCGAAACCGTAGAGAAAACGCCTTCCGAAACAGCCGAATCAGCCGAGGCCGAAACCGAAGAGAAAGAGGCTGAAGAAAAGAAGGAGGCTGAAAGCTAATGCCGATACTTAGGATTAAGGAAATACGGGAAATGAGCCCCGAGGAAAGAAGAAAGAAGCTTAACGAATTGAGAGCAGAACTCATGAGAATAAGAACTATGATTAAGGCCGGAGGTTCCATAGAAAACACTTCCAGAATAAGGGAGCTTAGAAAGGCAATTGCAAGGATACTGACAATTGAAAATGAAGAGAAAAAGGCTAGGGGAAAGGAGAAAGGTAAAAGATGAAGGTTACACCAGCATTCTTGAGACATGAATTCATAGGGCTCGAAGCTAAAGTTGTTAAGAGCACTCATCCCGGCTATGTTGGCCTAGCGGGAAAAGTAATTGATGAAACCAAAAAAACACTTGTTTTATTAGGAAAAGACGGAGAAAAAAGAGTTATTCCCAAGGAAAACTCCGTCTTCCACTTCAAACTTAAAGACGGAACAATAGTTGAAGTTGATGGAAAGGTTATAATTGGAAGGCCTGAAGAGAGACTTAAAAGAAAAATTAGGAGGCTATGGTAATGGCAATTTCACTAAAGAAGCCAAAAAAAACATGCAATGATAAGAATTGTCCATTTCACGGTCAACTTTCCATTCGAGGGAGAACTCTAGAGGGAGTAGTAGTAAGTGCAAAAATGGATAAAACCGTAATCGTTAGAAGAGATTACCTCTATTACGTTCCAAAATTCAAAAGATACGAAAGACGGCACAGCCACATCCCAGCCCATAATCCACCATGCATAAACGCCAAGGAAGGAGACAAAGTCAGAATAGCTGAATGCCGACCAATAAGCAAAACGGTCTCATTTGTAGTAATTGAGAAATTGGAGGAACATTGAAATGGCGGCCAGAGCGAGAAGAGCATTACTCGTAAAAGGAATAGTCGGCCAAAGACCCAAAATCCCTAGAGGACTCCCTGCGGGAGCCATGTTGAGATGCGCCGACAATACGGGCGCAAAGGAGCTAAGATTGATACAGGTGATAGGCTATAAGGGCAGATTGAGGCGAGTTCCCTCAGCGGCCGTAGGCGACATGATAGTTGTTTCAGTTAGGAAGGGCACGCCGGACATGAGGAAAAAGGTTTTTCATGCAGTTGTAATTCGACAGAGAATGCCCTATCTAAGACCTGAAGGAATTTGGGTTCAATTCGAGGATAATGCAGCAGTAATAATGACTCCTGAAGGAGAGATGAAGGGTTCAGAGATTAGGGGGCCAGTCGCGCGGGAGGCAGCAGAACGATGGCCGCGAATTGCAAGCGCCGCAAGTATAATAGTGTAGGTGAATGATATGGCGAAAACTTTAACATCCAAACCTTCAAAGCAGCGTAAGAGGCTGTTTACTGCACCGCTTCACGTTAGATATAAGATTCTTTCAGCCCCTCTAGCTCCGGAACTAAGAGAAAAATACGGGTTTAGGTCTCTTCCAGTTCGTGTAGGTGATAAAGTTCAAGTTATGAGGGGAGATTTCAAGGGATTTGAAGGAAAAATCTTGAGTGTAGACCGCAAGAAATTCAGGATAACAATAGAGGGCATAACCCGCGAAAAAGTCGACGGAACAACAATAAATGTGCCAATTCACCCATCAAAAGTTATGATTACCGAACTGAACCTAGATGACAAATGGAGAAGAAAAATAATTGAGAGAAAAAGTAAGGCAAAAGAGGAACTAAAAAGAAGAAAAGAAGAGGAAGAAAAGGTCAAAGAAGAGGAGAAAATTGAGGAAATAGAGGAAGAAGAGACTGAAAAGGAGAAAGCCAAAGAGGTTGAGAAGAAACCGGAAAAGAAGAGGAAAACAAGAACTAGGCGAAAGAGAACAACAGCCAAAAAGTCTACTAGAACAAGAAGGAAGAAGGCCGAAAAGGAGAAGGAGGCTTAATTTTGGGAAAGAAAGGCGGAAAGAAACATCTTAAACGGAAGCCGGCGCCAAAGATATGGCCTATTCCAAGAAAGAGGTTTGTCTGGACGGTTAGACCCAAGCCTGGGCCTCATCCAATCTCCAAATGCTTACCCCTTGTGCTGATTTTACGGGACATTTTAGAATATGCCAAGACAAGGGTTGAAGCGAAGAAGATTATTGCTCAAGGAAAAATTATAGTTGATGGAAAAGTTCGAAGAGAGGAGCTATACCCTGCAGGATTGATGGACGTAATCGAAATTCCAGAAGTTGAAAAGATATTCAGAATTTTGCCCTCTAAGAAGGGGCTCATTCTTCATCCGATAACAAAGGATGAAGCAGCGTTCAAGCTTTGCAGGATAGAAAATAAAACCACGGTTGACGGCGGCCATATACAGCTTAATCTTCACGACGGAAGTAACATTCTCGTAAGAGTTGCTGATCCCAGAAATCCAGAAGAAGACATTTACAGAACGCTAAACACGCTTAAAGTCAGTTTGCCGGAAAGGCAAATTCTCGAACAGTTTGAGCTTAAGGTAGGCGCGCCGGCCATTATTACTGGCGGAAAAAACATGGGAAAATACGGAAAGATAATTGAAATTGAAGAGAAACCGGGCAAGAAACGTAGAAATCTTCTTGTCACACTTGAAGACTCCAAAGGCGAACGTTTCCAGACAATAATGGATTTCATCTTCGTAGTAGGCGATAACCAACCCTGCATTTCGCTTCCGGAGGTTAGCTGATGAGTCAAGGCTTGAATGAAGAGGAAATACTGAAGAGATGGCAGGAAAATCCTATGCTTAAGCCTAGAATAGAGAAGGTAGTAGTAAACATGTGCGTTGGGAAATCCGGAGAGCCACTAGAAAAGGCTTCGAAGGTTCTTGAAGAACTTACCGGCCAAAGACCATGTAAAAGAAAGGCTAAGCAGACAATTCGTGATTTTGGAATAAGGAAAGGCGAACCTATAGCGTGTGTTGTAACTCTGAGAAAGGAAAAGGCAGTTGAATTTTTGAAGAAGGCCTTTCAGGCTATTGGAAATAAGCTTCCAAAAAGCTGTTTTGACAAGTTTGGAAACTTCTCGTTCGGAATTAAGGAGCATATAGACATTCCGGGAACAAAGTATTCGCCTGAGCTTGGAATTTTCGGAATGGACGTTTGCGTTTCCCTTGAACGTCCGGGATACCGCGTTAAAAGAAGGCGTAGGGTAAGGTCAAAGATTGGAAGCCATCATTTATTAACCCCGGAGGAAGCCATGTTATTTATAAAGGAGACTTTCGGCGTGGAAATAGTATAGGTGAACTGGTATGGCTAAGCAAAAACCCAAGAAGGTTCGAAAGTATGGGAAGGGTAGCCGACCGTGTAGACGTTGCGG
>CAYOFB010000086.1:0-4087 GCA_964403145.1 uncultured Candidatus Bathyarchaeia archaeon | reverse complement strand
GTTTTGCCTTCTTTTTCTGGTTATGTTTCGCGTGGTTTGCTTCTTCATATTTTGCGTGGGGTTGATCCTGGCTTGGCGGATGATTTGCATAGGGCTGATGTGCCGAAGCCTTATTCTGTTACGCCTTTACGATTCAAAAGTGCAAAGAAAACTGAGCGTGGTTATGTGGTTGATGCTAGTTTTCCTGTTAGGGTTTGGTTTAGGTTTTTACGGGAGGATTTAGCCAATAAGTTTTTGAAATATTTCTATAGCCATGAAAGTGTTTTGATTTATGACGCTGTTTTCAGAGTTGTTTCTTTATCTGTGAAGAATGAGAGTTATGAGGATTTGTGGAAAAGTATTGGGGAGCCAGCTGGGGCTTTTAGGCTTTATTTTAGGACACCTACTTACTTGTCGACTTTGGGAACTAGTTATCATTATTTGTTTCCTGATCATGTTAGGATTTTTTCGGGTTTGATGCGTTTGTGGAATTTGTTTTCCAATTTTAAGCGTTTTAGCAAGGAGGAGTTTTTGGAGTATAAGGATTGGCTTTTGAGGAATGTTGGGGTTTCTCAGCATAGGCTTTGGACTTGTTTGGTTTTTATGGGTAGGAAGAAAGCGAGTGGATTTGTTGGCTGGGCAACTTACGAGTTTGGGGATTTGGAGAGTGGGTGGAATAAGGTTACCCAGGTTTTGGCTAGATTTGCTGAGTACTCGAATGTTGGCGGGAACCGGACAGGAGGATTCGGAGTAACAAAACACAAGACAAAGCCGCAGGACGGGGGGTAAGGATGATGAAAGGTGATGTTGATGAGTTTAAATTAGAAGAGGTTTTTATTCGTGTGTGCGGTAGTAATCCCTATAAGCATCAGTTGGCCGCTGCAGAAAAAATTTTAGAAGGAAAATCTGTCGTCATTAGGGCGCCTTGTGGTTCAGGAAAGACTGAGGCATGTTTTGTTCCATTTTTGTTAGCTGAGAAGAGCGAGTTTCCAAATAGACTTGTTTATTCTTTGCCTACCCGCGCCTTGGTTGAAGATATTGCTGAGAGACTTAAGGAGAAAATGGGTAAGTTGGGAGCTTTCCTCTCTGTTTCATGTCAGCATGGCGCAAATCCAGAAGATCCATTCTTCAAGGAGGATGTTATCGTAGCCACTATTGATCAGACTATAGGTGCGTATTGTTGCACTCCGCTTAGTTTGCCAGCTTATTTGGGTAATATTCCTGCTGGGGCGGTTACTTCTGCTTTTCTCTGTTTTGACGAAGTGCACACTTATGATCACTGGTTGGGTTTGCAGAGTATGCTTGCTTTAATTGAGCAGGGGCATGAGAGGCTTGGGCTTCCTTTTGTGGTGATGTCTGCGACTCTGCCCGACTCTTTCATTGAATGGTTTAAGGAAAAGAATGTTGAAGTTGTTGAGGGTGAGGATGAGTATGTGCCTTCTAGGAAGAATCGTAGGGTGCATATTCATTGGGTTCCTAGATTTCTAAGCGAAGAGGATGTTTTGAATGCGGTCTCGGATGATGTTAGGGTTATGGTTGTTTGTAATACTGTTTTCAAGGCTCAGGAAATTTATCAAAAGGTTGCGGACAAATTAAGCGAGAAGGGAATACCTGTCTTTATTCTTCATTCCCGTTTCCTTCCAGAGGATAGGAGTGAAATTGAGAGTAAAATGAAAGCTATTTTTAAGAATAGAAGATGTGGATGTTTGGTAACAACTCAAGTTTGTGAAGTTGGTCTTGATGTTTCTTGTGATGTTATGCTTACAGAGGTTGCGCCTCCGGATTCGTTAGTTCAGAGAATTGGACGGTGCGCACGGAAAGGCGGAGAAGGCCAAGTTTACATATATGACATTGAGTTCTCAGCGCCTTATGAAAAGGGATTAGTTGAAGAAACTAAGCGATACATTGCGGAGCATCTTGATGGGAAAATTTTGGGATGGAAAGAGGAATTAGAGTTTGTGAATACATTACTAGATGATAGGTTCAGAAAGATAATGAAGGATGAAAGGCGTAGATTGGCAATTCTCAGGAATCTTGGAGATGCTGCGTTTAAGGGGGATAAACGGCAAATAGAGGAAAATATACGGCAAGTTTTGAACGCAAATGTAACAATTCACGAAAATCCAGAGTCATTGAATGTTTATGAAATTTTAGGAATGCCATGGATAAGCGTTAACATTAACGTCTTAAAAAGTCAACTTTCTAAACTCAACGCCAAATACTGGCGAATAAAATTTCTCGATGATGAAAGAAGAGACTTTACATTTGAAGCTGAACAAAACGGCATAGTTTGGCCGCATGAGTATTACGTCATTAGCCCAGAGTTCATTAGTTATTCCCCTAACATTGGACTGGTTTTTGGAGAGAGAGGAGAGTCACTTAAGCCGTCCTCGCGTAATGATGAATATACTATTAAGAAGAGAAAATATTTAAGAGAATCATGGTTAGAGCATGCTGAGAAATGTCTAACTAAATTTGAAGGATTAGTTAATCGAGAAAGAAGTACATTGACTCTTTTAACTCGTATATTGCCTTTTAACTCTTCGAAAACAGCGGAAGGATTAATTGCCCTTTGTGTCGCTTTGCATGATTTGGGAAAGCTTAATGAAGAATGGCAAAGGAGGATAGGTGCTACTGATACCCCATTAGCCCATGCTCCGTTGCCGTGCAGAAGGCCCTTCTTACCTCCACATGCTACAATTTCTGGATATGCCCTTTTAGATGCGTTAATTAAACTTACGCAGAGCAAAAGGTTGGGCTGTAGTATGGCCTTAGCTATTGCCCACCATCACCACACAAGGGCAATTGATGTAATAGAATATCGACTACAATACATGAAGGAGGTTGAAGTTATCTTAAGGCGTTTAGAAGAAAAATATGGAATATCCATTAGACTAGACGAGATTAAAGAAAGGAATGAGAATAAAACGCAACTTCCTACTAGAATGATAAGTATCGAAAGGACTAAATCTTATACGCTCTACACTATTGTTTCTAGGTTCATTCGGTTAAGTGATAGAATGTCTCTTGAGGAGAACTGATGATGAAGAATATGTCGGATTTTAATGGCAAAGAGCTATTCTACATAAATAAAACAGGATTAGAGCTTTTTGATGTAATTAGAGCCTACGGACTAGGAATTATGATAAATGGGATTCGTTACGAAGAACCAGAAGTCACAATAAAGGATGCTGGATACGCATATGTATTAGAGGTTGAGGGAAAACTACCCAAAGAACCCGACGAAGAATTATTTACAGGAGACGAAAATAAATGGAGACAGATTTTCAGAACATTCAAGGTAAGAAAAGATGCTAAAAAGAAGCACCCCAGGGAAGACTTAGAAGAAATAGTTTTTCAAAATTTCGAAAAAATCTTAGAAATACATAAAGGGGCAGATTTTATTCCAGAAATTGGCAAAAGAGTAAAAGAAGGAAGAACTTTATATCAAACACTCGATGTGTCCGCGGCTAAAGGTTTCCGTGAAGAAAAAAGAGGTACTACATATCATGAAGGAAGTCAACTGCAAGTTGACAAGTACTCTTGGGCCATTGCTGTTTTAGGTGCCATACATTTTGTTTCATGGAGGGAAAGCGCAGATTTTATGACGATTTTAATTCCTAGCCCGCTTGACATATACCTTTTAGAGCACAGGGAAGTTTATGATGAACTAGAAAAAGAAGGAGTATGCAGAATATCAGCTACCACTACATTAGCACATTACTCAATTAAACTGGCCATACAAGTGGCAAAGAGAGGAAGAGCACCCTTAGTGAAATATGATTCAGTAATATTCAATGTGATGCAAAAAACCGGGCAACAGCCGAAACCAGGTGGAGGGGGAAAATACAGTTTAGATTTTCTTGAAAAACTTGCAAAAAGCTCTCAAGGACTGGAAGCCCTAGAGAAATTAAATCATTTGTTTCCTATTTCAAGACAAGTAAAAGGAATAAGGCAAGATGTTGCTTTGGCGACTGCGGAGTTTTTGATTAGACCGAGCTTTGAAAACTTTAGGAGATGGGAGAGCTTATATATTCGTGGCTATATAAACGAAAAGTTGCCTTTATGGGATAAATCTCTGTTGGAGGAGATCATAAAGAATGTCGAA
>CAYOFB010000085.1:0-4168 GCA_964403145.1 uncultured Candidatus Bathyarchaeia archaeon | reverse complement strand
TCCGGCTGACGAATAATAGCCAAAAACTGATATAAGGCATTATAAGCATCAATAGCAATAGATTTCCCGCTCAAATCTTTAAGCTCGACTGTTTTTTTCGGAACCAAATCACGAAGATTAACTCCCAAAACCTATCCGCCCAAAATAACAAACAAAACCTAGACATTAAAAGTTTATCTTAAATAATTAGTTATGAGTAGGATGAGAAGATGAAATTACCTCCGACTCCCATAATTTACGATAATTTTCTAGGCTGTTTCTTGAAGCTTGAATGTGAAAATCCTTCTGGAAGCCATAAGGATAGGGAAACACTCTATCTTCTCAACAAGTTTGGTTGGAATAGAAGGTACGTTGTGGCTTCAAGTGGTAATGCGGGCATTTCTTTAGCCTACTGGATGAAAGAGAAGGCGACGGTGGTGGTTCCGGAAGTTACTCCGAAGGAAAAAATAGGGGCAATAAAAGAGCTTGGAGCGAGAGTTATAGTGAAGGGTAAATACTTCTATGAATCCTACAAGTTTGCCGATGAAATCGCCAAAAAGGAAGGATTGGTTAATATTTCGCCTGGCTTCGCCGAAAGATGGCGTGGAGATGCAGCGATAAGCTACGAGCTTAAGGATATAAAACCAAACTACATTTTTGTTCCGTCTGCAGACCTAACTTTAGCGTATGGAATAGCTTATGGCTTTAGAGAAATTATGCAGAAACCACCCATCATAGTGGCATGCGTTCTTCCAAATCATCCACTAATAAAAATATGCAGGGACGAAGAAATTCAAGAAGAATACAAATCAGCATTCAATTCTATATACACTCATGGAGAGGAAGGAGAAAACATTGAAAGAAAATTCTTAGACTTCCAATTTACAAAAATAGATTCAACAACTGAGCTTGACTCCGTCTTAAAGCTTAACGTGAAATATCCAAGCTATGATCCAGCAGTTCTCCTAGCAATGTATATTTCAAAGAAGTATGAAGGAAAGAAAGTGGTTATCGTAACCGGAATCAAACGCGGCTAGAAAAATAATCTCTATAACTAGGCCATTACTTCTATTCCGGGTATCCTTACCTTATCATACAAGACATCCAGGAGTTTCATCATAATGCTAAGCCAGAGAAGATAAATCAATGCTGTAAGCCCATACACTTCTAGATGCTTCCACGTCCATGAGGCTATTGCTCTAGCGGCACCAGCGAGATCCAAAACCCCTGGAAGCACAAGTAAAGCTGCCGTGCTCTTACCGAGAGAACAGAACTCATTGCCCCAAGGCGGAATCACCAATCTCATCGCTTGAGGAAGAACTACATATCTAATTGCCTGAATCTTTGTAAGCCCTATAGAAAGCGCAGCCATCATCTGCTCTTTGTACACCGACTCAATTGCGCCTTTTACATACCCCTTTTGGTATGCTGCGCTGTTGAGTGCAAAAATTAGAAATCCTATCATAACTGGGTCTACTTGCACGTTAACTATGCTAGGTAGAGCATAGTAGCCTATGAAAAGCTGGGAGATTATAGGGCTTCCTCTGAAGAACTCTACATAAATGTTAACTATTGTTGAAACAATTTTTCCTCCGTAAATGTCGCCCATTGCAAGGAAAGTTGCTAATACGAGTCCAGTTGACGCTCCGAAAAATGTGACTTGAACTGTTAGCAGGAACCCTCTGAAAAGCATATCTGTATATCGTGGTCCAAAGAAATTCATAATGGCAACTATTACGCCTACTATGACTAGTCCGACCAGAATAATTTGTGCTAATAGAGAAATGTGACGCTTACTTCTTGCTGTTGGATTATCCTCAGCTATACTTGTTCCCTCCTTGTTCGCTTGATCAGTCGCGCCATAAACCTTCGGGCTCTGTCGGTGGAAGGCTTTGTGAAGAAATGTTCTGGTGGTCCCCTCTCGACTATTTTGCCTCCTTCAAAGAATATCATTTCATCTGCTACTTCGCGTGCAAATGCCATTTCATGGCTGATAACAAGCATTGTTACTCCCTTTTTTGCTAAATCCCTCAGCGTGTCTATGACCTCTCCCGTTAGTTCTGGGTCAAGGTTTGAGGTTGGCTCGTCAAGTATTATAATTTCAGGGTCCATGGCAAGCGCCCTAGCTATTCCAATCCTTTGTTGCTGCCCCCCGGATAGTTGAGCAGGATAATAATTTGCCCATTTGTCCATCTGCACCTCCTTTAAGGCTTGCATTGCACGCTCTCTAGCCTCTTTTTTGGGCATTTTCAATACACGTCTAAGACCTAGCTCTACATTTCCTAGAGCGGTTAAGTGAGGGAAAAGCAAAATATTCTGAAACACGAATCCTATTTTTGCTCTTGCCCTGTTTAGATCTACTCTTGGTTTGGTTAGGCATTCTCCTCGGAGAAAAACGTCTCCCTTAGTAGGTGGAATCAGCATTGCTAGACACTTTGCAAGTGTGCTTTTTCCCGACCCGCTTGGCCCAAATAGAAGTTTTATTTCACCTTCCTTGATTGCCAATGAAACATCTCGTACTGCAACTACTTTTCCATAAATTTTCCATAGATTTCTACATTCTAGTACAGTAGCCATCATTCTTCACCTATAATCCTAACTGCTTCTTTTTTCTACTCGCCCACTTGTCCAGATAGGTTGCAATAGGAAAGGTAATCATTACATAAAGAAAGGCGGATGCGAAGAAAGGAAACACCGGGTCATAAGTTAATCTCATTACCGTATACGTTCTTCGCATCATTTCAACAACTCCGAGAACAAAGGCGTATGAGGAATCCTTTATCAAAAGTGCATATTCACTGCCCAAACCCGGCGTTGCCACAATAAAGGTTTGAGGAATCATTACATAAAATATTGCCTGTAGTCTGGTAAGACCGAGAGATGTGGCAGCCATCATTTGCTCTTCTTTCACACCTCTAATCGCTGCTCTGAATATCTGAGATTGATTCGCTCCACTTCTCAGTCCAAGAACTAAAGTTGCTGAAAAAAAGGGGCTTTTAAATAAGGGAATTATTGATTTTAAACCCAAATAAAAAAACATCATAAGCACAATTTCTGGAATTCCCCTAAAAACTTTTTCGTATCCGTCTACCAGAGTCTGGAAGGGCTTGCTGGAGTATACGCGTGCAAAAGCCAAGGGTAAACCAATACAGAATCCTAGGAAAAAAGAGAGGATAGAGATAGCGAGGGTTGTAGGTAATCCTGACAGTATAGAGATGAGCTTTTCAAGCTCATTCACTGATCAGCATCTCCACGTGGCCTTTAGCTCATCTACTTTGCCTTCTGCAAACAGCTCTGCAAGGGCTCCATTTATCTTCGCTACGAGCGTATCTGCTTCTTTGTTAGCCACCCAGGCGACGGGCCAGTATGATCTTCTATAAATTACAACTATTGGCTCTTCTCCGGCTTGTTCCGCTTGAAGTATCCACCATGAAGTTACGGGGGTTTCAGCGTAGACAGCATCAATACTACCGTCTTTCATGGCTTGAAGTGCAAGCACATAATCATCGAAAACTACCACGCAGTCTGGAGCCTTTTCAGCCAGTTCATCATGCTGCGTTGTGCCAACTTGCACACCAACTTGTATACCTAAATCAGCTAACTCTTCAATTGAATGAATTTCCGTTATGTTTAATTCGTTACGTCTACTTTCAAGCATTATTATTTGCCCCTCTGTTATGCTATGAGGCATTGTAAACTGTATCACGTCCAGCCTTTCAGGAGTGACTGAAAAACCGCTAACTCCAAGGTCTATGGTCATGTCCCTGACTTCCGGTATAATTGTCTCGAAGCCCATCTCCCTCCATTCCACAGTGAGATTCAGCCGCTCAGCAACCATTTCCATCAATTCAACTTCGAAACCTGCCCAATTACCCTGTTCATCATAGAATTCATATGGAGGCCAATCAGGCGAACTTCCAACCACTATCTTCCCTGTCTCCAAAACACGTGCCCACACAGGATCCTCCTCTTCAGCCGGCGGAAATACATAGGGAGCACTAAACAGTCCTGCTACAAAAGCCACAATTGCTATTATCACCATACCGATAGCCGCGATAGATTTCGAAACTGGCATATTTCTTCCCAAATAGCCAAATTGAACATAATCAGTATTTAAAATTAAGCCTTAAAACAGACTAACATTGGCGGGCCCGAGGGGATTTGAACCCCTGCTCTCCGGCTCCGAAGG
>CAYOFB010000084.1:0-4184 GCA_964403145.1 uncultured Candidatus Bathyarchaeia archaeon | reverse complement strand
GAAGATTATTCTGTGCGAAACTAATGCAAATAAGAACTGGTTTGTCAGACGGGTAGAAAAAGAAGCGGAAAGGGACGTCATGCGATTTTCTGAACGATTAGGAGGCATAGTGGCAATTGTAATCATAACATTAGCTACATTATTCTTCGTTGCCCATCAAATGTGGTCAACTGGATTTTTCACCTCAAAATTCGGCTTGACAGAAATGCTTCTGTTTTATTCATCGCTGCTTTACGGTTTCGTTCCAAACAGCATAAAATGCCTTTTTGGCCGCAGAAATCTTGTCCGCCTTTTCGAGGTGTTTGGCGCCATTCTAACCTCAATCGCGCTTGTTTGGCTGTACATAATTTTTCCATTCAACTTCTTCCATCTTGCCGACGTACTGCCAGCTTTCACCAGATTCTTGCTGCAATGGATATCCGACAATATCGCCCGATTCTTCATGATTATAGGGATAATTGTAACGCCTATTTCAGCCATTTATCATGCAACTTTATATGTAAGTGTCCGCGAAAAACTCTCAAAATCCAATTAAAATTTCACATATGCATGAAATCATGGCTTCTCCATTGATTGCCTTAAGCCTCAGATAAACTAGAAGAAGAAACTTATATGCAAAGTTGAGTTAAGCATGATCTAACTTATTTTAGGATTTTTCCTGTCTCCATATACCATAGGTAAAGGTCTAATTCTGCAAGGCTGATACTCAATTTTTTGGCTATTTTTCTAAGCAGATTTTCAATTTCCAAATATTTTCTTTTTGTAAGTGTTTTCGGCTTTTGAATGAGCTTGTATTTAGCTAATATGTCAATTATGTGGAAGTCTATTATGGCAAGGTTTGAAAAGCCTATATTTCTTAGAAAGTGGCTTGCCTCCTTATACCCTACGCCTTTAACGTTTTCTACAAGCCATTTCCTCAACTCGCTTTCATCTTTGAAATTTTCTATAATTTCTTTAAGCGAATCAATATATTTTCTTGCTTCCACGATGTATTTTGCTCTATTTCTGGGGTAGCGATGCCCCAAAACCTTCAATTCTTCGGCTAATCTATCCTCTGAAAGGTTCAAGAATCCATTTCCAATTTTTTCGGATATTTTTATGCATCTTTCAGCATTAAAATTCGCCGTTAAAATGCAAAAGCATAATTCCTTAAAAATTTCTTTGCTTGGCTTTTTACCATTTTCTTCAAATTCCTTTATTCTAGTTTCCACTATATCCCTTACATGGCTATTTTTTATCTTTTCAACAGCCGCCAATAGTCCGTCTAAGTTGTGTTTCCCCATCTTCTTACCAGTTTATACTAGACTGTATTGTAGTGTTTATTCTATTCCCCACTTTTTGGATACCTTTACGATTAGGAAGATTACGAAGGCTACTATCAAAAATGTGATGACGCTTCCTATAAAGTGGCCGATGCGGAAAGGTCCAACTTCTATGGTCTCCCATGCTACTCCACCAGTTGCAAATTCGATTATTGGCATTATTAAATCGTTTACTAGAGCCTGAACTAACGTGCCGAGATATAAGCCAAGGATGAATGCAACAGCAATCCCCATAACCTTATACTTCGAGATAAAATCTATAAACTCGGCCCACAACCCTTTGGCTGGAGCGGAAGAAGGCGCAGACTTAGGCTCCAAAAGTCTTCTTATTTGTCTTAACTCTTCAAGTATCTCCTCATTTTTAGCCAATCAATCACCAAATTCAACTTTTCTAGCTAAAAGAATATAAAACTTGGCTCATCCAGCACAGCAATTAATTTCAAGATTTTGTGAATTACTGGGCGGCCTACATTCTTCACAGATATAGAAGATATTCCATTTTAACTATGGGCTGTTTCGCTAGTTAAAAAAGAGGGGAAATATGATATTTCTCTATCTTATTTCGACTTCCAGAGTCCGTGAACGTTACAATACTCCCTTACCCATACATTTTCTGCCTTAATTTCGAAGAATGCTTCCGGCTTTTCGCCAGGTTTTAGGAATTTTCTATATGATTTTCCGTTGGCAATCAACTCTATCCATTCAATGTAGTGTTTCTCTTCCATTGGGTGGGGTATACTGCCAACCTTAACCAAATAGCCCGTTTCGGTCTTCTCTATGACGGGTACATGCTTTTCTAAACCCGCGTCTTCGGTCTTCTCTGTTAACAGTTCCATTGGCTGGTTGCAACATACAAGCGTACCGACACCAGCATGCAAGACTTCAACTATGTTTCCGCAGATGTTACACCTATAAATCTGCTTCAGTTCAGTCATTTTAGGTCACCTATTTTCTTTTATTCCTCCTGAACAGCAAACGCCTTTACACCTTTCCATCGAACATGTTGCCACATATACTGAATTGAAACCCGCATTTCCCTCGCTATCGCCTTATTCAATAACTCTAAAAGTTCCTGTGAAACCAAATTTTCCACCATTCTATTTTAATCGGTAGTAGCGTGCTCATTATGATTTAAGGTTTTCCATAAGCGTCGTTAACGATACTTATTCGATTCAGTTAGTTCAGTCAATAAATAACAGCTAACTTCTAGTTCTATGAACGGCCTTAAGCCTTATTAGACAAGTGTTCATATACGCATTAAAGAGGAGAGAATAAGGCATGTTCAAGATAAAATTAGCTGACGCCCGCTTACTCAAGAACATGATTTCCGCAATATCAACTCTGATAGATGAGGCAACCTTCAATATAACTTCGGAAGGAATGAACCTCAAAGCCATGGATCCTTCACGTGTAGCCATGGTTGACTTCGAATGGCCAAAAACAGTCTTTGATGAATATGTCTGCGAACAGCCAACAAAAATATGCATAAACATAAGCGAGCTGCTTAAACTTTTGAGAAGAGTTGGAAAGGACGAATATGTGGAGCTTTCTCTCGATGAGAAAACTGGAAAAATGCAAGTAACCCTTGTTGGGAAATACACACGAACCTTTATTATGCCAACCCTTGAAACGGCAGAAGAAGAGATTCCAACGCCAAAACTTACATTTAACGTTAAGGCTAAAGTCACCACCGACGGCCTAAAAGGAGCCCTTGGCGAGGCAGCCCTTGTAAGCGACCATGTTAGATTTGAAGCTGACAGCGAAAAGTTAATTCTGAGGGCGGCAGGGGACATAATGGGCGCAGTGATCGAACTGAAGAAGGGAGGAGACGCATTACTGGACATAGAAGTCTCTGAGCCTTCAAAGGCAACCTACAGCCTAAGCTATCTATCCGAAATAGTGAAAGCGGCCTCGACAACATCGGACATAGCAAATCTAGAATTCTCAACAGACATGCCAATAAGATTGGACTTTCAGCAACCAAGAGAAGGAAAACTAGTATTCTATCTGGCCCCGAGAATAGAAGTAGAATGAACTAGGCATGAAATTGGTCTTCACAAAAAATGACTTAGCAAAATATCCATTCTTAAAAGAAGCAGCTGAATATGTAAAAGAGATAGGAATAGACCTAAAAGACTTATCGGAACCAAAAAATCCCGTGGTAGAAAGAGCTGAAAAAAGACTTCAAGAAGCCATACTTTTCGCAACCATAACTGGCCAATCTAGAAAGGAAGACATCGAAATACTATCATTTCCAATCGCCGTTCTGATGGCGGCGGCAACTAAAGACTCACTGATAAGAAGGAGATATGCACTTGCCGAAGCAAAAAGAACCTACAACCTACTAAAAAGAGAACCCAAAGAAAAACTAATAAAAATCGCCGAAAACTTCGGATGGAAAATACAGCAGGCAGATTCAGAAAAGCAGCCATATCAATTCAAAATTCACTTCACAGACTATCTCAGAAACACTGGAGGCCTCCGTGAGAAAAAATGGAAACTAGTCAACAGACTCGTTGAGAAAGGAAATGTATACCTAACCCAAAATGAAACGGCAAGACTTCTAGCCGAAGAAGTAAGGCGGCATATAGAAAGCAAAACAGACATAAAAGAACTGCCAGAACTGCCAGAAAACATAACTGAAAAAATAGAGTCCATAAAAAATCTAGCTTTTTCAAAAAGAGAAAAAATAAAACTTGAAGAAATTCCAAAAGAAATAGATATAGAGGCTTTTCCGCCATGCATTAAAGCCCTATACAATATGCTATCTTCAGGGCGACATCTCTCCCATATCGGCCGCTTCACTCTAACATCCTTTCTAGTCAACATAGGAATGCCAACAGAATCAATAATAGACCTATT
>CAYOFB010000083.1:0-4185 GCA_964403145.1 uncultured Candidatus Bathyarchaeia archaeon | reverse complement strand
TAGGCTACTTCGCCTATGTCGCCGCGCATCATGACGGCTCTTTGAACAACATTCTCTGGAATTCCAAAGGCTTTTGAAACCGCAAGCTCCATCAAGCCTTCATGAAATCCGGTGCGCATTTCTCCAATCATAATTTTAACCAGATATTTTGCTTCAATCGGTGAAGCTTTTCCGAGAAGAGTCTCCACAAGCCTCTCCCGTTTTTCCCTAGAGCCAGCGCCATAAGCCTGAGCCATTGCCTCAAAAATCCTTCTAACTTCAAGAATTGTTAGTGGTCTTTCCAAAAGCGTAGCTTGTCTTTTAACTTTGCTTTTTTCAAACACTATTTTTGTTGCGTCCCCAACATCGCCAGTTTGCCTAAAGGCTTCTATGAAGATTTTCCAGTCAACGTTCGTTAATCTTTTTATAATATTGGCTATTGTGGTCCAGCTTACCTCAAGTGTTCTTTGATCCCATTTTGGAAACGCCCTGCCAAGAATCATAGATACTGCCGGTTCAACTTCTTCTGGATGCAACTTTCTAAGAAAATCAGATACCATAGAGACCATAATGTTCCTTTTTGAAGTAGCCTCTAAACTTTCGCAGAGTTCGGCTAATTCCTTAAAGGCGGTTTCCATAGCTAAACCTTAGCGTGCCTTTTCAATCAAAATAGAAGGCGAAGATGCAAATAAGAATTTTAAATCTAGGAACTTCTCTCTCTAACAAAGCCTGCAACTACGAGTGTTGTTCCGCTTCCTAAGATGAGAACAAGCGGGTATATGAAAATTGAGAGCAGTCTTCCGTAGCTTATATTTGCAAGAAGCGAAGCGAAAAATATGGATACCCATAAGATCGTGAAAAGCGCCAGAAATCCGATGCCTAACCCTATTAAAAATCCATTAATGAATTCCTTTTCAATTTCAATTCCGTAAATTAATTTTCGGTTCCTAGCAGCTCTCGAAGTCTCCAATTTTCAACCCTTTTAGAATGTTTGGCTAGTCAGCTTTTATGAATTAAGAATGAAAAATAATGATTCTAAATAAAATAGAGGGTTGTTTAGAAGCCTGTAGAAAGTCTCCTCTTAATCTCTTCGATTTTCGATTGAAGCTCCTTAACCTTCTCTTGCCTATTAAGTCTCTGATAGCAGTCCCGAGCATATTCAAGTGCGCTTACCCCAAATCGGTCAAATCCCTTGCTAAAGGCAAGTTCGGCAGCTTCCATAAAGTGCTCAACGGCGTCTTCGTACCTTTCTTGGAAAAACATGCATTCTCCAGCCTTATAAAGCAAATAGGATGCATCAAAGAAGTTCTGAACTTTCTCGTAAAGCTGGGCAGCCTTAAGAAACATTTCAGCAGCCTTCTCATATTCCTTATTATCGTAAAGGGTTGTTGCCTCTCTATGCAATTTTATAGGATCTTCTTCACCCATACTTTTCAACTCTTCTCATAGCGGATGACAACATTTTAGACTCTCCTACAAAATAAATGTTTAAGGATGGCAATGAAAGAAAATTCAGCATCCCAAAAATTTTCTGCAAAAAAGCCTGAAAAGGAAATATTAAGGATATTGCCTTGCCGAGGCATCTACACTCTTATAATTTTCCTATCTAAAAGAAAGACCCTTGAAATTGGCAGGTTGGGAAAAGCGACATTTCCTAAGGGATATTATGCCTACACTGGCTCTGCTTTGGGACCGCATGATAGAAGTCTTCAGAGCAGGGTTTATAGGCACTTACGTAAGGAAAAGCCTTTGCGATGGCATATAGATTATCTCCTAAAGTGTGCAGAGGCTATTGTAAAGGCTGTTTTAGCTGCAGAGACAAGTGAAAGGAAAGAATGTGAAATTAATAAATTAATTGCAGAAAAACTGGAAGGAAAGATTATTGTTAAAGGCTTTGGAGCTTCGGATTGCAGGGAAAATTGTGGAAGCCACCTAATATTTCTAAATGAGCGGGAAAATGCGGATTATGAAATTTCCATGATATACCAAAAATGTTTTGGTGACAATTTCACATTCCTAGCTTTAGCATAAACCTAAATGTTGAAATTCGTAAATATATGTGACAGAAACATGCGCAACATTGAGATTAAGCAAGCTTCAACGGCCGATTTGCAAATATTATATAAAATTGAAAGGGAATGCTTCTCCTCAGAAGCGTTCTCCATGGAGGAGCTATCCTTCCTTATCAAAAACCCTAACTCAATAAGTCTTATAGCAAAAATAGACAAAGAAATAGCTGGCTTCATAATTGGACTTATATATGACACGAAATCTGGAAAAATCGGCCACATTTTGACTTTAGACGTAGCTAAGAAGTATAGAAGAAAGGGTGTGGCAAGAAAGCTTATGGAGAAATTAGAGGGAAAATTTAGAGAAAAAACAGTAAAAGAATGTTTTTTAGAGGTTAGAATTGACAATGAAGCTGCAAAAAGACTTTACAGAAAACTTGGCTATACGGAAATTGCATGCCTAAAAGATTATTATGGCAACGGAGTACACGGAATCAGACTTAAAAAAGTTTTAGCTTAACTCTACGAAGCTCTGGCAAATATCAAAAATATTCCTAGTCCTATAAGCCCTATCGAAATTGCATACATGAATACTTGAACGAACAAGGCTATTTTTTGACCCACGTCAGCTATACTATTTAGGCTGCTATTTGTGTAGTAAAGCGTTAATGCGCCAATTATCAATGTTATTAGTCCGAAGAATTTTTCAGCTATCACGAAGCCTGAAGCTTTTTCTTCTTTCTTACTCATGGTGTCTCCTTCCGAATTGGCTGGCTAAAATAGTTAGACCTTAGAATATTTTAAACTTTATGAATAAACATAGATTCGAAGAAACAAGAGTACGGAAACTTCATCGAAGTGTTCTAGGATGTTTCTTCTAGTTTTGCGGGTAGATATTCGTCGACTATATAGGTTAGTCCGTAGCGGCTGAAAGCTTCTTGTTCTGCCTTTCGTCTAATCTTTAGGAATGTTTTGATTTCTCTTTGCCAAAGCTCGCTTTTATATCTTGGGTCACGTTGAAGCTCATATAGCCTCTTAATATCTATATCCGTTAGGGGGTCTGTTGGAAGCTTGTAGTTTACTATGTCGGTTGCCCAGACTCCGCTCCATTTTGCATCCGGAGTTGTTAGTTCACGGAGATGCGCGGCGTTGGCTGAGCCTGAAATTATTACCATTGCTATATGCATTCCCCATGGGTCGCCGTCTGTAAAAATGTATACTGGAAGTTCAAGTTCTTTGTTTAGGCGATGGATGAAGTGCCTTGTAGCTCTTGGCGCCTGTCCGGCTGTCAAAACCAATATTGCATTGAATCTTTCGTGAACTCGTTCTTCTATGAAACGTGTGAATAGGCCGCCTTTCTCTATTGCTATAACCTTGTCTGCACTTGTCTTTACAAATTCTGCGCTTGTTAGGGCTGGCCCTATCATTACGCCGTCCGGATGCGACGTCAAGTTTAGTCTTCTCCCTTCATAGCCTGGCACGGTATATTCAATTGTTAAATCGCCGAAGACTGCGGAGCGTTCTTCAGGGAATATGCTGAAGTCCTCTCTTGAAAAGCCAATTACGGTTTCTAGGTCGGTTATTATGCTGTTTGATTCGGGCTGGTCCTTGAAGGACATTCCGTAAGCTTGAGCCGAATAGTAGACGTCTCTGAGAGTGGATGTTTTTCTTTGTGAGGTTAGTTCGTATGCAAAGTAGGCTGCCCAAACCAGCTGTGTGAATGGCCTAATGTGGCGGATGTTTCTTGCGCTTCTTCTAACCCTTTTTTCGCCGAGAATATACTGTTTAAGTTCGGGGCTGTAGTATATGTTTTCTATTGAGCGGCTTGGCATTTCTATTTGTGGGAAATAGCCTTTCTCCATCTGCTCATAGAGTCTGTAACCTAAATTCTGGAGGCTCGCTAAAACTTCTTTTCTTCTTTCAGAGGCAGAAACTTTAGATTTCTTCGCCAAATCTTTCCACACTCCTTAAGAGCTTTTTAATGTCTGGGGGTTTTTCTTTTCCTGCGAGTTTTGTTGAGAATTCAGCTATTTTGGGAAGATACTTCGCAAAAATGTTTAGTCTCTTTTTTTGCCTTTCAACATATGCTCTTCTTGAAAGAAATCTTTGAAGTTGTCTTGCAACCTCTCTTATTCCATTCAGAATTTCCCTTTTTACTTCCGGTCTGTCTGCTATGAATTCTTTTCCAACTGTTTTG
>CAYOFB010000082.1:0-4195 GCA_964403145.1 uncultured Candidatus Bathyarchaeia archaeon | reverse complement strand
TGACGGCGGTTTCCAGAATGAGTGAGACAAAGAAGGGAAAGGTTGTTCTTGCCTCCGGCACATTCGATCTACTACATCTTGGACATGTAAAATTCCTTGAAGAAGCAAAGAAGGCTGGAGGGCCAAACGCCAAACTAGTTGTTATAGTTGCAAGAGACAGCACAGTTAAGAAGCGTAAGGGAAGAGCCCCAATAATTCCAGAAGACCAACGAAGAGCCCTAATAGAAGCATTAAAGGTTGTCGATGAGGCGTTGCTGGGATACGAAGACTTTAACATTGAACGGACAATCGAAAAGATAAAGCCAGACATCATCGCGGTTGGCCATGATCAAACTGGTATAGAAAGAGAAGTGAGAAGGTTTATTGAGGAAAAGGGTCTAAAAATTGAGGTTGTTAGGATAAGGAAGTTTGGAAGGGAAGAGCTTAATAGTTCATCGAAAATCATGCGGAAAATAATCGAGTCATATAAGGGATAAAATTGGAGAAAAGGGAATTTTCGTTGCTAGAATCACCCACAATAATGCTTGTGTTAGCAAACATCATAGTTTACATTTGTACATCCATTCTAAGCGGAACCCCTCTTGTAACGAATCGCGAATTGATGAAACTAATAGGTCAGTATAATCGCTATGTTATTTATAAGGGATATTATTGGCAATTATTCACTTCTATGTTTGTTCATGCCGATATTGGACATTTAGCCAATAACATGATTTTCTTATTAATATTCGGTTTAAGAGCCGAAGAATTGTTTAGGGAAAGGGAATACTTAGCAATATACTTTGTTTCCGGAATTTTCGGAAACATTTTAACATTATTAATTTTCACATGGATTCTTGGGCCAGATGTACTCTCTGTGGGGGCCTCGGGTGCCATTTTCGGTATTTTCGGCGCATGTATAGTTTATATTTATCAGTCAATAATTGCCGTGGCATTTTATTCTATGATTCTTTTTATGATGAGTAGCGGAGCAGGAGTTAATGTGTTCGCGCATTTTGGCGGTCTTGTAATTGGGCTTTTGCTTGGATATTATTTTGCAAAAATGCGTAGATACAACATAGTTTATCGAGCGGAATATAGAATTTAGCTTATTTTAGGGTAGGGTTAATACTTCAACTTTCACTTTGCTTCCGTCTTGAAGTCCTAGATGTTTTCTTAGGAAGATGGGGGCGATTACCTCTATTACTGACGAGTTGTAGTGGCTTCTTAGCGCCATCAAAACTGCTCCCTTCACCTTATTTTGTATGATGGCAGGATAACATTTTACTGGCCCATAAGTTCGATTTTCGTCCTTAAAGCCTTCTATCTCGATGGCTGGGTAAGCCTCAAGCTCAATTCTTGACTTAACATCATACTCGGTTGCAAGCTTAAGGTTTAGAGTCCCGGGATATGGGTCAAAGCCCAGCCTTTCCATAAACTGTTTTCTATATCCGTCTCTGGTCACATAGTAGGCTCCTTCGCCAAGACCTGTGAAAACTATTCCTTCCAGAGTTATTGAGGGGGGATATTCAGACTCTATTATGAATTTTAGGCTTGAATAAAGTCTTTTAAGCTGTTTCAGTCCTTTATCGCTTATTTTTATCATACAGCCTTCAACGCTTACCTTTCTCTTTATCCATCCAAGTCTTTCAAGATCTATCAGATGTCTAGACGCCGTCTGCTGGGAAGCATCCATCTTTTTAGCTAAAAAATCTGTTGAAATCTTGATTGTTCTGCGATGGGCGCCCAGTTCAGCCAGTTTATAAAGGGTGAAAATTCTTTTCCATAACTGTGAATTGATGTTGGCTCTTTCTTCCAATTTTTTCACTTTTACAGAGTTGATGTAAGGAAGCCTATAAGGTTTACTCGTATAAGAGTAAAAACAAAATTTTAAGTAAAAACTATGGGTTGTAAAAGGAAGATTATGCCGAAACCAATGAAGAGTACGGCTGAAACCAGCTTTAAGTATTTCTGAGGAACTAGATGAATCAATCCCTTTCCAATGAGAACTCCAATAATTGTGATCGCCAAAAAGCCGGAAATAATGCCTAAGAAAACCATAATTGCCTCGGCATATTCAGCAGCAAGCGCAATCACGGCCAACTGAGTCTTATCGCCAAGCTCAGCAAAAGAAATCAAAATTAAAGTAGAAATAAACCCTGAACTTTTCTCTGTTAACCTAAAACTTTCATTTTCTCTCTCTTTATGCAACAAGATGTAGAGGCCAAATGCTATGAACATTACGCCGCCTATTATTTGAATCCAGAACAATGGCACAACCTCGGCGATGCCCCTTCCGACCAAGACGCTTAACCCGTCAATCAAAGCGAAGGAGAGCATAGCTCCGCTTAACACTACTTTCCAATTGTGTCTAGAACATAAGGTTATCACAGCTAGCTGGGTTTTATCCCCTAGCTCAGCTAAGAAAATGAAGGAGAAGGCTGCCAGAAACGGTATTAAATCCATGCCTCAGCTCTTTTCCTTACCCTTAAGTTTGAATTCCCATTCACACCAATAGTTTGGAGGTTTTTCGTCAGGTGGACAAACTATGCATTTGACCTCAAAGTTGGGATTTAATTCTTCAGCGAAACTCTTCAAATAGCCAAATCTCACTTTTTTACATGGAAATATTTCTAGTCCCTTTCTAAGCCTAGCCTCTTGAACCCTACAGCTTACAACGCGGAATCTTCCGGCAGTTTTTGAGGGATTTATCTCTATGGCTTTCTTTGTTTGGTAAAGAGCCCAGCTAGTGTTTCGCAATAAATAAAGTAAGGTTTCTGCATCCTCAACCTTTTCTATGCCCAAAGTTCTTTTTAGGTCTCTAGCCTCAATCTTCGCTAGGATTTTCCAGCAATTGGCATCAATTTCAGTTGCAGCCTCTGTTCCAAATTTCTCCTCTATTCCAAGAAAGTAAAGGCCATCTACCCGCCACAAATTCCGAATATGCAGAAAGAACACGTCAAACAATTTTTCTAATGGCAATTTCTTTAACATTTCACGATCATTTTTCTCATCCAGTTCCTCTATCAATGCTGTTCACCTGGAACGCATAATTTTGTAGATATGGCTAATTAATTTATCCCTATCTATGCTTGTCTATTCTGGAATATTGTGTATTCTGAAATACGGTTTAATTTACTTGGAATCCATGCTTTTTAATGGCGAGGGGAGACAGCGAGGAGAAGCTTCTAGGTGAACTGTATGGAAGAAGACTATTTCGGAAGCGGCGTCCAGGTAATAAATGGGAAAAAATGGGACTGGGGAAAATTTAAGTCTACTGAGGGATTCCCAGTCTCCGACAATCTTTTAGACTGGGTTATAGGCCAAGAAAAGGCACTAAAAGAATGCTACCTATGCCTAGAAGAATGGGTTCACAAACTAAAGTGCTTACAGAAGGAAAAGTGGTTTGAAAAATGGAAAGACCCGAATAGGGAGAAGCCGAAAGCAACAAAGATGGTTCCGCCCGGCCCCTACTTGCTTCTGCTTGGAGAGCCGGGAACCGGAAAGTCATTGATAGGAAGAGCCCTCGCCGAATACTTAACAAAGCTCTATAAGAAACATAACATCCAACTCCAAGACGTGGTTTGTTGGCCGAACAAGGTTATCCCAAGCGAACCTAAAATTTCATGCCATCCAGCCGGGGAAGGAAAGAGAATAGTTTTAAAGGAGAAGCTTAAGCATGCAAAGAAGGTTTTTCTACAAAAACTTGGAATAAGGCTGTTAACATACTTTCTAATAGTAATCGCCCTAGTCTTTATTGGAGCTGGCTTCTATTATTTGTGGCAAGAAAAGATAAAGTGGGACATGAATGCGCCTGGGCCATTCGGTCCAGTTCAGGATGTTTATCATGGAAACTTTTCGAAGTATATGCTTGACGCCTTTATATCCATAGGCGCCACAACTTTCCTGCCTGCTGGAATGCTGCTAATATTTCTTGTCCTAGTGGTTGTTCTCGGCAGATTTGGAATGTTCGGTGGGGCAAAGGGAATAGGCGGAGCAAGAGCCCTAGAAAATGTCCCAAAACTAATAGTTGACAACTCAAGCAAGACTGCGCCCTTCGTTGATGCCACAGGGCATCGTTCAGCCCAGCTTTTCGGAAGCATAGCATGGGACCCATTGCAGACTGGAGGGCTGGGAACTCCGGAGCATCAACGTGTAACAGCTGGTGACGTGCATAGGGCGCATCTTGGCATACTTTACATTGATGAGATAAAGA
>CAYOFB010000081.1:0-4235 GCA_964403145.1 uncultured Candidatus Bathyarchaeia archaeon | reverse complement strand
TTCGTAGAGTAAAATTTTGACTACAGCACAATTCTAGTCGCCTTTATCAAGAAGGTTTGAAATGCCGAATTTTCTGAGGGTTTGATTATATCTTCTAATCATTTCTTCAATTTTTACTCCTTTTCTTTCCAACGGCATGAGAGGTCTTTTTGCACCTTTTTTCTTAAACCTACGCCTAATTTTTTGTGCTTTCTGGAAAGTTTCATCGCTTAAAATACGGTACTTTTCTACATGCTCCTTAACGCCTGCAACGCAAAAATCTCCTATGTAAAGATTGTTTGTTATTATGTCTCTTACCGCTCTAGCGGTCCATTTCCCGCCATTCTTTGTTCGAATGCCCTCTCTGTTCAGCTGGAACGCTACTTGAGCCATGGATTTCTCGCGAATATACATGCTGAATATTTTTCGGACGAGTTTAGCTTCGCTTGAGTTAGTTACAAGTGTTCCGTCTTCGTTTCTGTCGTATCCAAGCGGCGGATGCGGGTTAGGCCATTTATGTTCTCGTGCAAGGGCATGCAGCCCAAGTCTTGCCCTTTCACCTATTAGTTCCCGTTCTAGTTCTGCTACCGATGCTAGATTACGAAAGTTAAATCGCCCTACAGGTGTAGTAGTGTCGATAAATTCTGTAACGCTACAGAGACCTACCCCGTAGCTACGCAACATTCTTTCAATGTTTACTAAGTCAACTAGCGAACGGCAGAATCTATCAAGCTTCCAAAAAACTATGACATCTATTTCGCTATTCTTGGCTTTTTCAAGCATAAGCTGAAACTTAGGTCTCTCAATGGTTCCTCCGCTTTGGCACTCGTCTATAAAAACATAACGTACAACCCATCCGCGTTGCTGACAATAACTCCAACACTGATTAACCTGCCCCTCAATACTGTAGTTAGACTTCTGGTTTGGAGAAGAAGTTCTAGCATAAATGGCGGCGAACACAACTTTATTATCATTTGTTTCGCTCATGGTTTATCACACATTCTGCTTTGGAATTATCCCAAGTTGTTTGAGAATAATATCAAGAACTGTTGGCAAGGTTTCCACAAGTGCCTCTGAGAAATCCTCAAATGCTTGTTGAAGTTCCTCCTGTGATGGTTGATAGCTCATATTCTTTACATGTTGACATGACGGAATTTGCTCGGAGGACAATAATCTCTCGGCTCTTAAGCAAATCATCCTTACAAACTCTGCAAGCAAAGGTTTGATTTTTTGTGCATCGAAAACTAGAACTTGGCGTCTTCTAACCCTCCAAATAACGATACTGTCGTTTCTTCCATCCAAAAAATATCTGAAAAGCTGAGAAAATGATAGGGAATTTCCAGTTTTGACCTCCACCAATAATTTTTTTGTTTCGCACATGAGGTTTATGCCATGTTTTGTTATTCTAAGGATTACATCTGCTTTTCCATACTCTAATCTAGCTTCAGATAAAACTGCAACTTTGTAGTTCATTTCTGCTAAAATCCGGTAAAGTTCTTCGATTAAGCAATTAATCGCTAATTTATGGCATTCGCTGTAAAAATCATCAACGTGCCTGGTGTTTAAAGAAGTTGAAAGTTTTTGTGTTATGCAAGCCAAACATGTTGATTCGGAGAGAGCGTCAATTATGAAAGCTTTACGAGGTTCGCCATTTGCAGAATATAGATTGAAACGTTGTGCAAGTTTAAGGCAGGTTTCGGCCAGCAAATCTTTAAGGTAACGTAAATCATGAGTTTTTACTGAGATGTTCGCAGTATCAGCTCTTTGAAACGCAGTCATAATTATCAGACATACTTATTTAAAATAAGTATATAAGTATTTCGAATAAGTCAGTTTTATAAGTAACAAACCCAACAGTAAAAATAAGGATCACTCATGGTCGCCTTAGACATTATGAAAGCCATAGAACAGACCCCTAGAATAACCCCACTAGAAATCTCGAAAAGGCTCAAAATAAGCACGCAATATGTAAGGAACGTTCTCCCAATATTGGCAGAATTAGGGCTCGTTGAAACTCCAGCAAGGGGGATCTACACCTTAACTGATTTAGGAAAATATGTTCTAGAACAAGTTACTAAAAGAAAGAAATAACCAAATTTTATGCCGTTTTAACTTCACGCTTATTTACATTTTTAACTAAAATACCTAGTGTTAATAACAACTTGATGTATTGAACACGTAATGATTTTGTTACTTTCATGTAAAAGCAAAACGTCTATTCAATATCAGCAAGTGTAGAGAGTTTCAGCAACCAGTCTGTTAATCCCTTTTTTAGTTTCTCTGCATTTACTTCTTTAATTGGGGTTAGATATCTCCAAATGAATTCTTTTTTGATGTCGGTGCCTTTAGCCCATTCAAAACCCGGAATCTTAGATAGTTCGTTTATTAGTTTTTGAATGGTCACCAAGTCCAGTTTTCTTTTAAGCGTGTTAAGTCTTATGTCTACTCCAGGCCTATTTTCAAGAGAAATTGTAAGCGGAATGCCCAAGCGAAACACGCGTCTAAATTTTCCAACACTTAAATAGAACATACGCGTTTCCTTTTTTACTTCTGTTTCAAGGCGGAAACCACGCCGTCCATTAAGGCCTTCTAAAACTTCCCTTACCGCCTTAGCAAGGTTATTTGCTGATTTTCCGATTTCCTCCCTTGATGGAGCCACTGGCAAGCTCAGCTTTTCTTTCTCACCGGCAATGATCTTAAATAAGTCGTCCAAAAAACGTTTAACGCAATCTTCACTAAGCTCAAAATGGTAGTATCCAAAGTCTTTGCCAGTTCTACTGAATAAACCAACAAAGTGACCATTTGTAACTGCACAGTAATCTGCATTGAGATTGTTAGCATACGCCTTAACTTGCTCTCTTGCCTTGTTGTCATAGGCGGAGAGCTCTTTTAACCCGCTTTTCACTTCAATAACTATCAGATGCTCATCTTTTCCACCTTCTCTACGCGTTAAAACCAGATCCGCACTACCATTACCTACAACCAGTTCAGGCTCCACTTCAATATTACTATAACCGCCAGAAACCAAGCAAGCCTTCAAAAGCCTATAAAGTTCGAAGTGAATAATCGCCTCCCTGTAGGAACTCCTATACAATCTCTACCTCTCCTCATACAACTTTTAGTTTAAGTGAGACGAATAAATAAATTCTGCATTTAAAGCAAAGGAAGAACGCGAACTTTCCATTCTAAATTTTCACTTAATTGCTGTTAAGCACATTATTTAATTTTAATTTTTTCTTAAACGCTATTAATAGAATTCAAGGTTCTCTTTCAATGCTTACCGTGAGTTTTACTTTACACAATTTTTATCTAAATTTTTAGGATATGAAATGTTTTTGATGTAAGATGTCTGGTTACGAAGGAACCATCCGATTGGCAAGGGAAAAACGTTATTTTAACTTACCGTTTGGTATGGGGAAAGGTGATTGGTTAAGAGTAGTAAAAGCCTGTTATGAAGAAGCTATAAGAGTTAAAGTATTTGCTGGTTCTTGGATTGTAGATAAGGTAGGCTGGTTTCCGTCTCTTCGGACTCTGTCTCATTTGTTCCCAAGCAGACCCATCAGTTATCCATACAAAAGAAATTTCCCAATTTCCTCTTTAGCAGTAATTCAACAAGATTTTGAAATATTTCACCGCTTCTATTTTTTCTAGCATTCGAATCAAGACCTACTTCTACTCCTAACAAATATGCGTAAAGGTCATTGATTTCGCCGAAGAGCTTAGCAAACATGTAGATTATAAACATAACGGCCCACAAAGAATAAAGATTTTATTCTCACTGGTCCTAAAACAACTAACTATGATTTGGATTTAAAAGATTTCTCATAATCTATTGTTTGATGGAGAGAAGAGTATGTCCGATGAGTTAGAAAAGGAAAAATTAAACGCCATTTATTGGTTTTTATTAGTTTTAAACACAATGTAGAAATGGTGATTTTTATTGAAATAAGCGATATTCTCATAAAATGCTGCTATATTCCAGATAATGTAAAAAATAGAGAAATCTTAAGAAGAAGCATCGAAAAAGACATAGTCAAAACAACTGCAAATAGACTATTTTTCAATCACAAGTTTCTCTAATCTTAGACATTGCTTTATCTCTTAGCTGACTTGTAAGTGAGACTAGTATGTTTTTCCTGTATCCTCTTGTAACTCCTGTTCTAATCATGTACCTTGTTATGTCGTTTAGAAATTTGTATACGTCTGCGTATTTTGATGTTGCTATATCCCAGAACTTGTGTGTTGTAAATCTGTCT
>CAYOFB010000080.1:0-4258 GCA_964403145.1 uncultured Candidatus Bathyarchaeia archaeon | reverse complement strand
CTGAACTCACCGCCGGAGCCTACGCCATAATCTTCACGGCCAAAAAATGTCTAGACGAAAAGAAAGAATTTGTTCTGGGGCTACCGGCTAAATGTCAGCCCAGAAAAGGCGAGAATGGAATTTACATGCATTCGCTAATTCCGGCCGAACATGACATAGTAGGCTTTGCAGAAGATAAAGAAAAAATTATGGAAAAGGTTATGTTCCAAGAAATCTTAAATCCTTGCGCAAGAGGCTTTAGAGCAGTGAAGATGCGTTCGAAAGGATTATGAAAGGAGAAAGAAAATGGAAGAAGAAAAGAAAGAGTTCCCGATTCCCAAGTTACATTTGATCCTTATAATGTTAACTGCAGCGATAATTGTCTGTGCCATAGGAACTCTTTTTCCAGTAGACCAAGAAACGTTAGCTAATATAAGTCAACAAATAGAGGAGACAAGAAACCTTATAAGAAGTTTAGACTTTCTTTCAGCCTCACTTTACATTTTTAGCCACAATTTTGCTTTATGTCTGGTAATGTTTATTCCCCTTTTCGGGGTGGGTTTTGGAATGTACGTGATGCTCTCGACTGGCTATGCCACTGAGATAGATGCCTTAGCGCATCAAATACCACCGTCAGTCGCCTTTATATCATACTTCATACTGCCCCACTTCTGGGCAGAATTCATTTCTTATGCATTAGCTATGTCACAGAGCATTTTAATTACATGGGGTCTCTACAAGAAAGAATTCAGCAAAACCCTTGCTGAAACCTTAAAGATTATAGGGATAACGGCAGCCTTGCTTTTCGCAGCGGCGCTCGTTGAAACCACCCTCTTTTTCGCTCTGCCACAAAAACCTCAATGAGGTCAACTTTCCAATTTAAAATTACTTTTTAGCTTCCGTTATTTCTAGGCTTATATCTAACGCTTTAACGCTATGAGTTAAACTTCCCAAACTTATTATATCAATCCCTGCCGATGCAAATTCTAAGATATTTTCTTCATTTATTTTTCCACTAGCTTCTACCAAAACTCTTTTTCTAAGTTTCTCTTTCTGCAGCTTTTCAATTGTTTTCTTAACGTCTTTAGGCGTGAAATTATCCAACATTATTATGCCTGCTCCAGCCTTTGCAGCTTCAATGGCTTCCTTCACACTTGAGACTTCAATCTCAATTTTCTTTGCGAACGAAGCCTTCTTCTTGGTAATTTCTATCGCCTTTTTTATGCTTCCAACTATGGCTATATGGTTATCTTTTATTAGAATCATATCGTCTAAATGTAGACGGTGGGGATCTCCTCCGCCAAGCAAAACGGCTTTTTTATCGAAATATTCTAGTCCTGGAGCTGTTTTCCGTGTGCAAGCTATTCTAACTTTGTAACCTGCACCTTTGACTTTTTCAACGATTTTATTTGTGGCTGTTGCTATTCCGCTCATTCTTGAAATTAGGTTAAGCAGCGTTCTTTCTACGGCCAAAACTGTTCTTGCGTTTCCTTCAAGCTCTAAAATGGTTTTTCCACCAGAGGTTTTTTGTCCGTCCTTGATTTTGGCTTCTGCTTTTATTCCTAAACTTTCGAGAAGGATTTTTGCCTCCTCTATTCCCGCAATGATTCCTGGTTCCTTGGCGATTATTTCAGCCTTAACCTTCACGTTTTCAGGTATTAGTATGCTTGTCGTTATGTCTCCATGTCCTAGGTCTTCCTTTAGGAATTCGAAGAGTTTCTTTTCAATTATTTTGCGGGGCAAGAACATTTTTTTCTCCTTCCGCCATCCTATAGATTATTTTTACAGCCTCTTTTAATCCGTTAATTCTTAATACGTCCTTTTGAACTTGAGCGGCTCTTTTGTGGAGTTTTCCATTCTCTAGTATTTCTTTAACATTTTGTATCAGTTCATTTTTTGTCAATTTCGGCTGTTCCTTAAGCATTGCTATGCCTATCTGAGCTGCTCTCTTAGCGTTGTTTTCCTGTTCAGTGTGGCTTGGTGTAGGAACAAGAATCATTGGCTTGCCATAGCACATTGATTGAGAAATTGTTCCATGACCCGCCCTGGAAATTACTAGGTCGCATGCCTTTAGATATTCAAATCTGGTTTGGTCATCCATCCAGCGGTAGATGCGTAAATTTCCATGCTGTATTGGATTTGTCGGAGCATTTGGATAGCCAAGCGACATCACAATTTGATATTGCTCCGGAAATTCCGTGAAAAATTTCCTCAGTAAACCGGTAAAGTATGCTCTTTCCTTTACCGGCCCGCTTATCGGCGCAAAAATAACTGGTCGGTCATCCATATTCAATTTCTTCTTCAGTTCCTCTTTGCTTGGAAGCTGTTCTGGCCGCATATGGATTATAGGTCCAATAAGCTTAACCTTCTTTCTATAGGATTTTGGTATGTTTAAGTTTCCTAAAGAAATTGTGTAAGGCGGTGGAAAGTCCGGAATTAATGTTAGGCCCGAAGTCCAAATTTTACCTATAAGTGTGAGGGAAATCATATCTGCAAACTTTGCGAGTCTTAGAAATCTTCTGCGTCGCGGAATTATTACTTGAAACTGGTTAGTTAAACATAAATGGGGGATTCCTAAAAGCTTTGCAGCAATTATTGGAGAGGCCCTTGCGTCTGAAACTACAACGTCTGGCTTAAAGGCTTTCATATACTCCATTTCCGCAACAACTTGCCTAGTTAAGAGATAAGAAGCAATAAATGGGCCCGGATTAGCTGCTGTGCGTGCAAAGTCTATGGTTCCATCAGGCTTGACTTGCGCAGCCACTGGCGGAGCCTCGAAAACTGGCGCATTTTCATTTTTTAAGAATTTTAAGCCTTCCAGATATGTTGAAAATACCGTTTTTACCCCTCTTTTTTCTAGTTCTTTCGCTATTGGATAGCAGCGTCCAACATGGCCTAATCCTAGGCCGCATGGCGAGAAGTAAATGCGCATTGGCCTAGTTCCCGCCGATTTCTTTTCTAATGATTTCTCCCTTTGGCGAAGTTTCCTCAAAAATTATTGCTTGAAATCTATAAATTTTAGTTCCATTTAAAAGCCAGCAGTCTGGTGGAAGCCCGGCTTTAATGCAGCATTGACATAGAAATTCTTCTTCATCCCAGTTCCATTCAACTGGAACTTGAGGGAGAAGCAGCCCCTTAAAGAATCCTCTTTCAACTATTAGGCCGTCTCTTCCAACCTTAATTTTTGAAGGATACTCAGAAGGCTTTTCAACCTTAATAAGTTCAGGCGGAGTCAGCACACTTACCTCGAATACTACTTGCTCAAGCTCATCGAGGGACATCGGGGGAAAGCGTGGGTCTCTTGTAGCCGAGCTTATGGCTGAATCTATTAATGCATTAATTAATGGTTCAGTTGGGTATGGATAGCCTATACAGCCCCTAAGCTCTCTATGACCATTTCTGATAGTGTTTATTGTTACAAAGACTCCGCATTTCTCTCTAAGCTTTTCCGGAATATTTTCCGGAGGCTTGATTGTTTCTCTGGTTTTTAGATAGGTTTCAACTGCTTTTCTTGCTAGAGAAACTAGAAGTTTTCCCTCTTCAAGCGTTAAGTCAAAGGGCAAAGCTTCCATCCCGAATCTAAAACTTTATCGACTCTTCCTTGACACCTTCATTTGTTATTATTAGGAAGTCTATGCCGTCTCCGCTCATTGTATCTCGGCTTACAGCCGACTTGACGGAACGAATAACTAAGTCCTTGGCTTGCTCAACAGTTAAACCGTCCTTGTAGCCTTCCTCAAGCAAGCCTATGGCTATTTCGGCTCCCGTGCCAACTGCAGCAAACTTGTCAGGTATTACTGAGCCAAGTGGATCAAGCGTATAAAGCGAGCTTCCTTCATCATCTATTCCGCCTACGATGGTCTGGGTAATCAACGGAAACAGCCGTCTGCTAAATAGAAGGTTCGAAAGTACCTTAGCGGCCGACCTAACCGAAATTGGCCTTCCATACTCAAGCCTATAAAGGTTAGCGTAAGCGTTAAGCTCTCTCACAAGAATTTGCATGTCTGAAATTAGGCCGGCGCATGCTGCGCCTATACGGTCAGTTATTTTGAATACTTTCTTTCCCCCTCGGCTCATTATGAAAGAGCCATATGAGACCCGTTTTTCAGCCGCTAAAATAACTCCGCCGTCGCAGACAACCCCGACGGTTGTTGCGCCCAGCACATAATAGGGCGGATACTGCATTTCTTTATCGTCTCTTTCAAACAAGGCTTTGTCCTCCTTCTGTCCGCGGAAGCATATAGGCTGAGAAATATCTAAGTGTTTCTATTCAGTAGAC
>CAYOFB010000079.1:0-4306 GCA_964403145.1 uncultured Candidatus Bathyarchaeia archaeon | reverse complement strand
CAAGGTGGCCGTAGGGGAACCTGCGGCCGGATCACCTCCTAAGCAAATAGCGGCCGGCAAGGCCAACTGGAAGGGAAAAGAGAGGCCAAAATCAGCCAAGCCCCATCGGAGAAGTTCTAGTTTATTTTTTTCGTTTATTAAGTTTGTATTTTAGGAAACTTTTCAGTTGGGGTTGGTATTTTCCGCTTTTTATTTTTGTTCTTCTAGAGGTGCAAGTTTGTCGGAGCCCGTGAGTTTGGCGACTATTTTTGCTACAATATCTCTTAGTTCCATTTGGACGTCATAGTATTTGTTGATATCTCCAGTTTCTACTATTTCTAGGGCTACTTTGAAGGGAGTTATGAATTCTTTTGAAAAATCTAGAGAGTTTGAAATTTCATTTATTATAAGTCGTAGAGCTTCGATATTTCTTAAATTGGTAACTTTTATCAAAAAGCGTGTCAGTTCCTCTGTTGTGGTTTTTATTTGTTGTTCAGTTAGTTCAGATTTCCGGATAATCTCAATAGCACGCTTTAGGCTATCCATGGAGTTTCTAATGTTCTGTTTCTTAAGCTCCAAGAAAGAATCTAGTAAAATAAACTCGACTGCCGATTTAGTAATGAATTGTTTAACTTTTGCATTTGGCATTAGACTTGTAACATTTAAAATTGTGGACGCAGCATCTTCAAACTTTCCCAAGGCTGCAAGAGCAAATGCTCTTTCTATCAACGAATCGGCATTAATTGGTTTTGGCTCTATTGCTTGGTCAGTAAGAGAGAGAACTTTCAAGAAAGCTTCTCGAGCATCCCTCTCTCTTCCTGCAAGTCCCAGTGTGAATCCCTTTGCATTCCACACTCTTGCATCTTTCGGGTTTAGTTTAATCGCTTTGGAAAATGTTTCCAAGGCTTCTTCGTACCTTTTCATACGAAGTAAAATTTCTCCTTTGCGTTTCCAAGTGTCTGGATGATCTGGAGCCAGTTCCACTGCTTTCTCTGCAGCCTCTAAACTTTCTTCGATTCTATTAAGTCTTTCTAAGACTAGGCTATGAAGTTCCCATGCCGTCCAATCTGATGGATCTATCTCTACGCATATAGATGATGTTTGTAAGGCTTCTTCTATTCTTCCGATTATCAATAAGATTCTTGCTTTTATGTCCCAGGCGATTTTGTTTTTAGGATCTAATTCTATTGCTTTTTCAATTGCGCGCAGTCCTTCCTCACATCTGTCTAAAAGAGTTAAAGTTGTACCTTTAGCAATCCACATTAACACGTTATTCTTGTCTAATTTAAGTGCACTGTTTATAGTACTTAATAGTTCTTTATATTTACCTTTGTCAAACATAAGTACGATTTGCTTGTGAATTTCCTTTTTCAAGGTCTCGTCACACGCAATGGTCTCTAATATTTGTTCCTTACCAATTTCAAAGCATTTTGTCACAAGATCGGGCAAAAATTTCCTTTTATATTGAATAGGTAAACTAAGGAACCAATAGATTACTTCCTTTAGTATATGTTCTTTTTTCAATTTTTCAATGTCTCTAATGTACTTCGATAGTATCTCCAATCTTTCTTCAACCGAATACCAAACCTCCAAAAACTTTATCAAGATTGATAATTTCTTTCTGCCGAAAGGTTCCTTTCGAAGTTCTCTCCAAAGCCTAAATAACTTGTCTTTAACTTCATAATGTGTTTTCCTACCGACTTTGTGCGAAATTACAAAACCATCCCTTTCAAGCCTTCTCAATTGAGAATTCACAACATTTTGAGGAAGTCTCGCCCGCAATGCCAACTCTTTTGGAGTAGCCGGCCTTCCTATAGAAATTAACTCGTCAAAAATTTTCCTCTGTTCTCCGCTTAACATCTTAAACAAATCTTGGTAATACGGCGTATAATCATCAAGTATTCTGAAAAAAGCTTTCTCCACATCGAGAAGCTTACCCACTTTGGTCAAATCATAAAGTAGTATTGCAATTCTTGGATTTCCACCAGTTAAAGTCGTAATGGCATCTATTCTATGCTCAAGTTCTCCAATTTTCCTTAGAAAATCCGCATTCTCTTCCAACTCTGCTAAACGCCTCAAAAGCTCCTTCAACTCATCTCTGGTAAGCTCTGAAATATGCAATATCTCAAAAAAGCCAAAGAAAGGTGCCTCATGCGACGATACTTCAGGAAATATTAAAGGTGCCGTCGCAACGACTATAAACATATTTTCCGTCTGAAGAAGCGATCTTAGCCTTTTAACCTCCGACTCCCTCATTTGCTTTCCAATTATTTGGTCCAAATTCTCAATGAAAAGCACCAAACTCTTCTTAGGCTTCTTCAGCTCTTCCAACAAAATAACTACTAAATTATCTTCAGACACATTAGCGAATTTCTGATAAATAGCTCTATCCTGCTCAGCAACCTCCCAAACTCTTTGTAACAAGTCCGAAACTCTATAAATAGAAAACTCTTCCTCAGATAATTTTACAGGAAAAACTTCCTCAACCCCTGAAAGCCTATAATACAACAATGTTATCAAATGAGTTTTCCCAATGCCTCGCGGACCAACAATCAAATAGTATTTTGGCTTACGAGCCTTCGCAGCCTCTTTAATCTCCTCATATAGCCTCTCAAGCAATTGCTTCTGCTTATCTCCAACAAAAATCTTCTCCAGTGTCTCTCTATCCATAGCATCTGGCTGAAACTTGTATATAGTTAACTCATCCATAGTATAACCTCCACCAATCCCGCAAAACCTTAGACTGAAAAACCAGTTTTTTATCAACAATCTTGATGTAAAAGTCATTCTCAAGATCCGACACTAAATTCATAAACTTTTCATAATCCTCTATTCCGCTTGCTTCCTTAAAGATACCAAAAGCAATATCCAAAGGGAACCCATCATCAACCAAACATATTTCCCTCAACATCCTATCAGCAGCTTTCATCAAGGGTTCAGGATACGTACGTAACCTCTGCTTATAATATTCAAAATATCCTCTTCCATAACTACCAAGTAAATCACCAGAATAGATTTTCTCAACTTGTTCAGCAGTAACTTTTCCACTAGCCCTTTGACAGATTATGCTAACAAACACAGCGATAAAATAAGGTACATAAGGTTGACCCAAACATTCTAAAATTTTCTCTCCGACGTCTACGCTATACTCCAGTTTTTTATCCTCAAAACACGCCTCTACAAACTTTAGTGCCTCGGCACGCGGAAAACCACTCAAGCATACTCTAACAAAATCATTAATCCACGCCAATGCACGTGCATCAATTTCCTTAACAATTCTATTAAAGCCAACAGAACCACTTACTAAGAAACGCAATTTCTGCGATGCCGTTTGTCTCTTACTCCGGAACCATTGAAGAAACTTGGCAGCATCCACATGACTACTTTTAGCAATGTTATTCACGCATTCAGACAACTCATCTATAAAGATGTAGACAGGAGTTTCATCCGAAGATGACACTATAGCATTAAGAATTTCATCTCCACTCTTAGTCCAATTATCCCCGTTTATTTCCTTCTTCAAAACATCTCTGAATTTAATCCTAACATGGCCTTCTATAGACGCTTCAACCTCATTGATTCTGCTGAAGAACTCCCTCAAAGCATTCAAAAACCTCTTCCGCTTAGGAATACTTGATACGGAGAAATGGGTATCCGCAAGCTCAACCATGAACTCCTGTGGGCTATAAACATACATAACATCCAAAAAGAGACAAGTCTTACCATCTAAACGAATCCTTCTTTCAATTTCCCTCATCAATGAGGTTTTGCCATATCTTCGAGGAGCCATTAAGAGAACATTATCATTTCTCAACAATTCCACAACTTGTTTCAATTCCTCCTCTCTATTGAAGAAATCCATATCGACTACAGGACCACCTATAGACGGCATATCATCACCTAACAAATTTGTTATATAACAACTTTGTTATATAAACTTTCCGGTAAAACTTTAGTAGTTATCTATGTTAAAGTAGACTGGCACATAGCTAATGTTTGAAAGTTCGGCGTATTAATAGTCAGCGCCAAGCTTAGTCTCAACCACATAACATCCGCCATTCTGCAACAGCAAATCTGGAACCAAACGCCCAACAGGACTAACAAAACTAATTTCAGGCGTAACCTTTACGCCACGCTTCTTCAACTCTTCAATAAGCAACTCGCGAACAGTATACTCAGTAGGCCTAAACGACACCTAGCACACCAAATACAAAATAGCCAAAAAACAAAATAAACCTAACACTAAAACAGCCTAACGCTTCCTCTTTGAAACCTTCAATAGAATAGTCGCTACAGAAGTTAAAGCCAACAAGACCAGCACATAACT
>CAYOFB010000078.1:0-4391 GCA_964403145.1 uncultured Candidatus Bathyarchaeia archaeon | reverse complement strand
TCACCTATCCGACCCGGAATACTCATCCATACTCGATAAAGTAATAGAAGACGCCAAAAAATCAAACGTGGTCGCTTTAGTCTCTAACTCTATGGATTTAAAAACAAGCAAGCGTAGCCTACAGCTTGCAAAGAAATATCCCGGTCTTGTTTTCGCCGCGGTAGGGATTCATCCATGGAATGTTCAAAGACTAAGTGAAAATGAACTAGAAATGACAATTGAGTTCATCAGAAACCTAGATGAAGAATCGAGAAGATATGTAGTTGCTATTGGAGAAATAGGTTTAGATTCAACATATACTATGAAAGAAGAAATGCAAATATTTCAGCGTCAAGTCTTCCGCGAGATGCTTTGTTTAGCAGAGAATTCTTCTCTTCCAGTAATAATTCATTCCAGAGGGGCCGCCAGCGAAATAGCGGAAATTCTCACTTCTTACAATTTAAAAAAGGTTCTTTTCCACTGGTTTAGTACTCCAAGAGAGCTTTTGCCAAAACTCATCGAAAGAGGCTATTACATTACAGAGGGCCCACCGGTACTTTACTCTAGGCGTATAAGGGAAAACGTGAAGATTGCTCCAATTGAGAATCTACTTACCGAAACAGATGGTCCGGTTCGTTTTTGGGGGCCATTTAGGGGTAAGATTACAACTCCCGCCTTTATTCCAATAGTAGTTGAGGAAATAGCAAAACTTAAAGGAATGAAACCTGCGGAAGCTGCCATGCAAATATATAAGAATTTCCTAAATTTCTTTGATGTTGAGCTCGTTTAGGAGCAAATTCTTTTTATGCATGTTTTCTAATGATTAGTTTCCAAATCGTCTGCAAAAGCTGACCTTGGGGGCAATAAACAGTTTGGGTAAGGTTCGGACAGAGCATGTGAAGCGCATAGCAAGAGAACTCATAGAGAAGTTTCCAGGTAAGTTTACAACAGATTTTGAAAATAACAAACGGGTTCTTGAATCCGTTGCTGAAATTCCGACAAGTAGACTTAGGAATAAAATTGCGGGCTATATCACTAGGCTTATGACCACCATGGATAGCGGAAAATCATCGAAAGAAACCGTTGAGTAACCTTTAATTTAAGGCCTCAATTTAGAAGATCTAGGAGAAAAAGTATGGCATTCATGAATAATTATCGAAGAGGTTGGGCTCTTCGCTACATACGTGAAGCAAAAGCAGAACTCCAAGCAGCCCAGAAAATACCGCGGCTAGCCTCAACCCTAATGTTGGAAGCATTGCGTAAGGCTCAATTCGCAATCTACTACAGCCTAGGCGATCCTTCATCAATAGAAAGAATAGTTAAGTCAATTTCGTCAAATGGACACAGTATTAAAGATCCTATCTTAAGATGTCTCCTAGAAATTGATGAAATGGTCGAATTCTTATCAGAAGCTCCTGAACTGAACAGGGAGCAAATTTTGAAACATGTTAGTGAACTGGTCAGCGTAGCCTCTGAGATTGTTGAACTTTTTGTTGGAGAAAAGGATTAAATGGTGAAGAGTATTGGATTCCAATCCGGGCTCATCTTATCCCTACACGATTTATCATGAAAAGTTAAGTTTGCATCTAAAAATAGTTGATGTAAACTCGCTTTTTTTACATGAAGAGACTATTCCTGAAATGCTTGAAAAACTCGCCGCAGAAATTAGGATGGATGAGGCGTTAAGACATCCAGTCATTGTGGATAAGGAATCGTTTGTTGTTCTTGACGGAATGCACAGGGTAGCCGCCTTAAAGTTGCTCAGTTGTAGGCGAATACCAGCGTGTCTTGTGAACTATAAGAGTCCATCAATTTCTGTCGGCGCATGGTATAGAACAATAACTTCAGCCAACAATTATTCAATTGATAAAATGCTTGAGGAAATGTCAAGTCTAGGGTTCAATATTGAAAGAGTTGATTTGGAGCCAGGTTACAAAATAGGGAAGAATGATATTGTTGCGGCGGTAAAGACCCGCGAAAATACCTATCTGATTTGTCATTCGTTTGGAAATTTGAAGGAGGCTTATGATTATATCAAACTTATTGAAAATAGGCTGAAACAGTTGAATTTTAAGGTGAACTACGATACAGAGGCTGATTCTTTCAAAAAGCTTAAAGAAGGAATTGTAGACGCTATTCTTCTGACGCCTAAGTTAAGCAAGGATGAAATTGTTAAGACGGCTCTCTCTGGAGAAGTTTTTGCACATAAGGCTACAAGACATATTATTCCGGCTAGGCCTCTCTACGTCAATGTTCCGCTAGAGCTGCTTACTTCAGAAAACTTAAGCTTAAAGCAAGCCAATGAAGAATTTAGGAAAATGCTGATGAAAAAGAAACTAAAAATGATTCCCGCTGGAAGTTTCATAGAAAATAGAAGATACGAAGAAGACGTATACTTATTCGAAGATTAATCTGGAGAACTAGCCTTTCTGGGCAGAACCGGAACCTTTTCCTCTTTAATCAGGTTGCAAGATGAATGCTGGCGTTAGGCTTAATGCCATACTAAGGTTCGGAGTGCTTGCATATATAAAATCAATAAGCCTTTTCCATCTTTTTTGGACAAGAATTTCTGAAATTAAAGGAATTATATCAAGGTAGGCTATTACCGTTCTTTCTTCCCCTTTCCCTGCCTGCCTTAACCTCCAAAATCTTTTCTCTCCATCCTTTTCAGCTATTTTTCTTCTTTTATCGATAAGCTTTTCTAGCTTCTTCCTCGCCTTATCAATCCTTTCTTCTTTCCTGATGATTTCTGAAACTTCTTTTAAGGTTTTGTAGGCTTCTGCAATAATCCTGTCATGAAAGTCTAATATTGCATAGCCTACTATGCGTAGATTACGTTTAACCTCGGTTTCGGGGAGTTCCGCTGTTGACTTCATTTCCCAAGCCACAAATGGCTTAAGAGCAGAGAATGACTCTCTTCCTAAAACAACCAATGCGTTCACATAGCATGAAGCAAGAACCAATGATTCGACCACGTATTTGGAAACTTCAACATTTTCTAAGAGAACTTCTACAAACTGGTCTATTTCTGGCAGTGGAGATTTTAGGATTTCGAAGGGTTTTTTCATGAAAACTTCCTTAATTTCAGCGTTTAGCGCTATTAGAAGACTTTGTGCAATTCCAACATTTCTATACTTGTATTTTCTTCTTAGCCATTTTATTTCTTCAATTGGTGTCTTCACGTTTGGGTCTAGAAAGGCTATAGCTCGTAAATTTTTCAATAGGCTTACGTATCGAGGAAGATTTACGGTTTCCATGTCTATATTCAATTATTTCTCGATGTCAAGCAGATATAATCCATATTTATCCTCAAACTTTCTCCTTAGGTCTACTTCAAGCGCTTCAATGAGCATTAGTTCCGCTGTTGCGGCTACTTTGCATCCTTCGAGCAGATGGCCGCCATACGCGTTTCCATTCTTGTCTGAAACAACCATATGTGCATGAATGACAAGTTCTCCGTTCTCTTTTAAGGATATATTGCCGATGCAGGATGCTATTTCCAGAGGCTTTTTAATCTCTACTTTTTTGTATTCGCCTTCTTCATAAAAACCTAGGCAAGCTTCTTTTAGGCTTCCTATCAAAAATAGAAGGCCAGCTTTAATTTTCGATTCTTCAACTCTGCTTTTTATGGCTTTTAAAAGGTCTTCGTCTTCGAATATTCTGGAGAAAAATATTCTTCCTATTTTTCCTTCCTTCATTTTTCTCACAGCTAATCACTAATAAATCATGAGTGAATTTATCGTTTAGGAACTTGAGTAAGCTTTATGCTTCCTCTTTTAGAGCTTCTTTCGCTGCTTTTATCCATTTGTCAGCAATTTTTGTTGAAACTTTCGCCTTTTTTGATAGTTCTTCTGAGGATTCTTTGGCTAGGTCTTCAACGCTTTGGATTCCTATCTTCTTCAGTTGTTCCGCCCTTTTGGGGCCTATTCCTTTGACATCAATAAGTTCTAGCGAAGGCTTCGTTTCCACCTTTGCAGTTGCCTCTTCTCTTGCTTCTGGCTTCTCTATGGTTATGGTTTCTGTTTCAATTGTGGGTTTTGGCCTCATGGAGTATCCTACCCCAGCGAAGATTGCGCCTAATACTGCTAGTATTACCGTGTAGGCTTGGACTGGTTCGCTTGAGTAAAAGTGGAGACCTACGGCTAAGCCGAAGCATATTATGGCTATTATGTATAAGGGAATGTCTGCTCTCATTTTCGAATTATCCCCTAGGCTAACCATATTTTGCTGAATCCCTTAAATAATTTTCCTAACTTTTCTTCTATCTACGAAAGTAAATGAACATTTCCTATTCTAACATTTTCCAAATGCTTTTTGGCTTTTTCATAACACTTGTACGCCAATTTCCGACTTGTTGTCGGTAAGTCATCAATAACGTAGCATGGATAGAAGGCCAGCAAAGAGTAAGGGAT
>CAYOFB010000077.1:0-4394 GCA_964403145.1 uncultured Candidatus Bathyarchaeia archaeon | reverse complement strand
GTCCATTGAGCGTCGGCTACTGTTCCAGCTATAGTCATGGCTAGATGATCATCTATCCTGTGTATTTTTTTCCCTCTTTTATGAGCTACAAAGTATCCCATAGTTACGCGCGTGTCTGATGAAAGGATTACGCCGTTTTTGCATACTACGCCTATGGTCGTTGTTCCTTTCATTACTAACTTTTTTGGGATTTCACGCATTTTGTTTCTCTCCGAAAACCTAGGTTCAACGAGTCAAAACCTCACATAGGAAAGGACATTGTATTCTTTACCGACGCATTTAAAAACGTTTCGAACTCTAAATAAAGAAACGTTACAGATTATAGTGATGGCTTTGACTCTAAAACTGCATAGGATGGAACTTCCAAGAGAAGTCATAGTTGGAGAAAACACCCTCGAACTAGTTGCAGAAGTAACCAAAAGGCTAGGATTCGAAAAGAAAGCTTTCATCGTAAGCGGCTTAAAGACATTTGAAATAGCAGGCAGACAGGTTAAAGAGATTTTAGAAGACGCCAAAATTGAAGTTAATTATTCTCTCGTAAAATCTTCAACCGTAGAAGAAGTAGGCATGGTTGAAAGGCAAATTGAAAAGGAAAAACCGGAAGTTGTCTTAGGCATAGGCGGAGGAACAAAAATTGACGTTGCAAAATTAAGTTCAGCAAGAGTCGGAGTTCCATTCATAAGTATTCCCACAACCGCTTCCCATGATGGAATAGCAAGTCCAGTGGCTTCAATTAAAGGGCTAAGTAAGCCTTACTCAGTGATGGCGCAGTCTCCAATGGCGATAATTGCAGATACAGAGGTTATAATCAAGGCGGATTACAGATTTACTGCAAGTGGATGCGGAGACGTAATTGCAAAGCTTACAGCCGTTAGAGACTGGAAACTTGCACATATAGTTAAAAACGAATATTATGGCGAGTATGCTGCAAGTCTAGCCTTGATGAGTTCCAGATTGATAGTTAGAAACGCAGACTTGATAAGGCCGGGCAGCAATGAAGGATTACGAGTTCTCTTGGAGGCTCTTATAAGCTGCGGAGTGGCCATGAGCATAGCTGGAAGCAGCAGACCCTGCAGCGGTTCAGAACACTTATTTAGTCACGCACTCGACCTCATAGGCTCTAAGTATGCAATGCATGGAGAGCAATGCGGAGTTGGAACAATAATTATGGGTTATCTGCATAGAATAAACTGGAGAAAAATCAGGGAAACACTAGAGAAGGTTGGTGCGCCCACAACTGCTGAAGAGCTTAAGGTTGAACCTGAAAAGGTGATAGAGGCAATCATTAAGGCAAAAGACGTTAGACCTGACAGATACACAATTCTAAATGAAAAGCAACTTAGCCGTGAAAGTGCAGAAAAAATAGCGAAAATAACAGGAGTTATAGATTGAAACAAATTGTCAGGAAGTTGAAATGTCAAGAAAAACAAAGAAAGATAAAATCATCACATTGGTAGGAATTAGACAGGCACGTAAAGGATTTGAGTTTCTACATGGAAGTCCAAGTGAAAAATGTAAAAAATGTAAATATTATAGGGTTTGCATTGAGAACCTGGAAGTTGGAAGGGTCTATAGGATAGTTGGGCTTAGAGAAAAGGTTTTTCCATGTCCATTACATGAGGGAGGAGCGAGGGTCGTTGAAGTTGTGGAAAGCGAAATTTCCGCCGCGATTCCTCAAAAGCTTGCTTTAGAAGGAGCAATAATAACATTCCATAAAATTGCATGCGAAAATTTTGCATGTAAGTATAGGAGTTTATGTTTTCCAGTTGGTATTTATGAGGGAGATCGCTGCGAAATAGTTAGCCTAGGCGAGAGAATCAATTGTGAAATGAAAAACTCGCTTAGAGCCGTTAAGCTTAGGAGGATTCCCTCTTAAAGGTTTCAATAAACTTTACAGTTGTGACTTCTGGGAAAAACTTCTGTATATCCATCGCTATGCCGCGCTTGGCAAGCTGTATTCCTTCAATGTAAAATGCGTCTTCTGGCATTTCTATAGTTACGCTGGCCTTAGTTATTTTAAGCTTGAACTTTTCAATTTCTACGATTGGAATTCTTCTGTGAATAAGCGCATTTATTTTTTCAGTTTTTGTTTCAAGCTTTTTCTGAACGGTAACTTCGTAAACGAGGGTTTTTCCGGCTAGTGGAGGGTTAAAGTCCAATTGTACTCTTCCGGCGCCAACTGTTCTCACAGTCGCCATTTTTCCTTCATACTCAACTCTCATTCCTATTTGAGGCGTTATCCCCTTTGCTACAAGTCTTTTAAGCGGAACAAGCTTAACTTTCTCTGGGTCTCTTGGACCGAAAGCCTTTTCCGGCGGAATCTCAATCGTTGACTTTGTTCCTACGTCAAGTTTCAGAATCTCCTCTTCCAGCGCCTTTAGTATCCATCCTTCTCCTAAAACAATGAGTTTTGGCTCGTATATTTCTCCTTCTTTGTAGAGTCGTTCTTTCCTTGCGACTTCTTCAATTGTCGTGTCGAATACTTCGCCTGTCTCCTTAACCTTTCCCACATAATCTATGAGTATGAAGTCTCCCTTTTGAAGCGGCATATTCCTCATCCCCTTAATGAACAGTAGAGTTGCCGAATTAAACCTTTAAAGTTTACTCAAACCTATCCAATTTCACTTTTACTTCACCGTTTATTTCAGCCAATGCATACATGCCATGCCTCGCCGGGCCGGGATTCACCACGATCGTATCACCTATCCTGTCTATTCCTCTTGCCTCATGGACATGACCGCAGAAAACTGCAAGCGGCTTATACTTTTCAACAAAGTTTCGAATACTTCGACTTCCAATATGTTCACCGTTGAAGGCGAGGTCAACTTTTGTATTGAAGGGTGGAGTGTGAGAAACGAGTATTAGCTTTTTATTTTGCAGACGCTTAGGAACAGCTGCTTCCAATATGCAGGATATATCTTCTTCTGAGAATTCCAAGGGAGTCTGGAGAGGACTCAAAGGAGAGCCACCAATGCCAATAAGAAAGTATTCATCTATCTCGATGCATTTTCCATGTATATTGGAACAGTTTTCTATTTCAATTTCCAAAACGGATGGTAAGTCGCAGTTTCCAGGAACGAAAAATACTGGAAGATTTAGTTCTTTAAGGTTTGAGAGAAGTTCTTTAGCTTGTTTAGCCGTGCCGAAATTTGTTATGTCTCCGCAAACCACTAAAAAGTCAACTTTTAACTGTTTTGCCTTGGCTACAACTTTTTGAAATGCATAGGAGCTTCCGTGAAAGTCTGATGAGACAAGTATTAGCAAGGAATCTTCACCTTGCAAGTCAACTCTAGGGTAAGGGATATTAATGTTTACGCTTAGAAATTCTTAGAGTTCGGTGGTTAATTGTTTCCGATTAAGGATGAAAATCCCCCGTCGAGATTTCCCGTATTAAACTTGATTCTGATAATAGCTAACGTTACGATTTTCTTCAGCCTATATTTATTCAGCGGAGATTACGAGAAAATAATTTGGAATTATGGTCTGATCCCCAGCGATTTTATAAATTGGCACTTTGACAGATTCTACACAATTTTTACTTCCATGTTTCTTCATGGACATTTTCTCCATCTTTTCGGCAACATGGTTTACCTTTATATTTTCGGCGATAACATTGAGGACGCCTTTGGAAGCAGCCGATACCTAATTTTCTACATTCTATGCGGGATAATTGCTGACATAACTCATATATTATCGCTGACAAATCCCCGTGACTATATGATTCCGACAATTGGGGCTTCGGGCGCCATATCCGGAGTTTTAGGCGCCTATTTTCTTCTCTATCCCCGTGCAAGAGTAATCACGTTAGTGTTTTTTGGATGGATATTCCTAACGGCTATACCTGCAATTTTCTTTTTGGGCTTCTGGTTTTTGATGCAATGGCTTTATGCGGTTTATGATATTGGAGGTGGAGTTGCCTATTGGGCGCATATAGGCGGATTCGTAGCCGGATTAGCATTAGCACCAATTTTTAAGAAGGAAAGAAAAGTTGAGGTTGCCTATGAACTTTAGAATTTTAAGGGTCTGTCCGTCATGAGTTCTTCATCCGTTTTCAGTCTGGGACGGCGACATCATCCCCAAACTATCTCTTCAAATATGCATAAGATAAACTTTCCCATTTTCTACAAGACCTCAGCCTTCATTCTTCCCTTTTCACACCTAACTATTGCCATTTTCTGTCCTAAAGCAAACCTTGAACATAACTCTACAATTTCAGAAAGCTCAAGTCTTGTTGTCAATCTTATCAGCTTTGTTCTTAGCCTTGGAAATCTCCTCTTATTCACCTCTATTGCTGCATAAGCTATCTCGTAGGTTCGATCTTGACTTCCATTGTCAATAAGAAATATTTCAACAAATCCGCCATATCCAGAAGCATAACTGAAGAGTTTCTCTAT
>CAYOFB010000076.1:0-4397 GCA_964403145.1 uncultured Candidatus Bathyarchaeia archaeon | reverse complement strand
TATTGAAGAATGTTAGCATTTTAGGGTCAAACTCCCTTATTACAAGCGTGGATATGTAGCGAACTCCTCTAAGCTTTGAAATCATCGAGCGTAAATCTAACTTTCCATCTTTTAAAGCCTCCTTTGACGCTTCAAGACCCATTTCAGTATCGTACGCCGCTTGTAAAGGCTCAATTTTTCCGTCAGGCCATCTTGGGATGGCTGCAGCCTTTCTTCTGCAGACATCAAGTAGAAATGAGGCTATTTCTCTAGATATAAATGGAGTGTCGCATGAAAGCAGAAGAGACTTCTCTCCACTAGCAGCTTCAAATCCAGTTAATGCTCCAACAAGAGGGCTTCTAACGTTAAATTTGTCAACGACTATACGCGCCGCGTTTCCTACTACCTTCCCAAAATTCTCTTTTTGTATCTCAGAGCTTACAACAACAATTATTTCTTTGGCTATATCCTTAATTCTCTCTAAAACATGTAGGATAAGTGGTTTTCCTGCAAGCGCTACAAGTCCCTTTTCTTTGCCTAGTCTCTCTGATTTTCCACCAGCCAATATAATAATGGAATTTTCCAAATGCCAGCCTCTTCGCTTGAAATCTTTAGATTGGGATATAAGTTTTTCTAGATTGTTTCTTTTTCATACAAGAGTGATATGATTCCTTCTTTTTTCCCTTCACTTTCCAGCGGGTAAATTGTACAAAGTAGAAATTCTGCTCCGCAGCTTTTACATTGGGCATATCTTCTATCTCTTTTTATAATGAACCAGAATCCTTTTTCTGAGCCGCAATTTGGGCATTTTTTCAATTTTTCGACGTGTTCTCCAAAAGCCCATTTAAAAGACATAGATTTCTCCTCATTTATAGTATATTGATGAGTTTATGGAATTTTCGTTTTCCGAAATGTCTCGATTCAAGACTATCTTTTCAATTCTGAAATTACATATTTCACTATTTTATCAGCAATGTTGACTTTGGTAACTGTTTGGAGTCCTCTCCATCCAGGTTGGCTGTTAATCTCGACTATTAATGGCCCTTTTCTACTCTCAACTATGTCAACTCCGGCCACTTTGCATCCAATTATTCTGGATGCTTTAATTGCTAAATCTTCAAGTTCTCCGCTAAGCTTTACTGGTTTAGGCTTCGCTCCAAGGCTAATGTTTGTCTTCCAAGTTTGAGCTTCCCTTCTCATCGATGCAACCACCTGGTCTCCTATAACAAAGGCGCGGATATCCGAAAAGCCATGTTCAATATACTCCTGCAGATAAATGACGTCATGATGATAGGCTAGGGCTCTAAAAATTCTGGTAGCTATTTCTGGATCCGAAATTCTGGTTGAACCTATACCTCTGGAACCAAAAAGAGGTTTGACTATGACGTCTCCGCCAAGCCATTTGAAAGCTTCAAGGGCTTCTTCTGGATTTTCAGTGGCAACCGTTCGAGGAACGGGAACTCCGGATTGTTTCAAAAGATTTAAAGAGTAGTATTTGTCTACGGATATTTCTATTGACTTTGGAGGATTGATTATTAATACGCCGGATCTTTCGAGGCTGTGAAGGATATCAAGTCGGAATATTATTTCTTCGAGTGATCCTCGGCCTATTGGCCGTATTATGATAGCTGGCACTTCCTTTATTATGTTGGTGTTCTTGGCGTAAATTTGTAAGTTTTTTTCAATTTTGGCTGCTATTTCTGTGAAGCGGAAGAAGAATGGGTCTGCATTATTTTTTATGATTGCTTTTTCAAGTTGTTTTGAGTGCCAGCTTTCCGGATTCTTGGTTAATACTCCTATCTTCAATGGTTGAACCTCGAATCGTTATTGATTTTACATTTTGTTTGATATTTTGTTTGTGTTGATGGAAACATTTATATGGTATCTTATGATATAATATATTGTATATATCCGAAAATTGACATATGTATAAAAGTACAACTCAAAAACTGTCAAACAAATAAACAGTTAGGCGAAACGAAATGAGATGCCCATACCTTTCCGAAGCCTCAAAGAAAATTTGCGTAAAAATGCTAGAGCTAAAACTAAAAGGTGAACTAACTGACTTCGACATTAGGCATTATTGCACAGGAAACCCTATCTTCTGCTACTACTTTAGACTACCGCAAATCGAAAAGGAAATGGAAAAGAAAAAGCTAAGAACAATTTTTGAAGGAGAAATCCCGCAACCAAAACCGAAACAAGCAATAAAAGTTACTTCTGAAGAAATAAAATTGCTGAAACCTAAAATTGTCGAATAAACCTTGAAAGCTGCCCAGCCGCTTCAAATTTCTCAGACAGATCAACATGCAAGTAGGCGGCGTAATTATTAAAGTACGGCGGGCCTCTCCTCGAAAAAAGGGTTAGAACTTTGCCGAAATGATTTATTTTGAATCCTTCCTCGCATGGTTCATGCCCCCTAATCAAAATTTGAACATTTAATGCATCAAGAATCTTCTTTGTTATATTCCATCCGAAAAGTTTTCCAGCTCCGCGTGGCGATGGATAGATTCCTTCTCCCTCATATGGGTCGCTCCACAATATTTCCTCAAGAAAAGTCTCTTTGGGATGCATTTCATGGGCATATGCAAAATCCTTAAGGGAAGACGCTTTTTCAGGCAAGCCTCCATGAACAAGCAGATAGCGATCTTCAACAAAAACAGCATTTAACAAGTAATCAAAAATTTCTGTCGTAATTCTATAAGCTTCATTTCCAGACTCACCGAACCTTGCTTGAAACTGCACGGGCAAATCATGAGGGTAGACAGGCAAATCCCGCGGGCCTTCATGATTTCCCCTCATTAAAAGAATCTTATCCGGAAACATTAACTTCAGCTTCAGCACCACATAATAAACTTCAGCTGAAAACATTCCCCTATCGCCATAATCTCCAAGAAAAACCAGAAGGAAGTCTTCATTTTCACTGGCCTTTTTGATGAAGTCTATCTCTTTTAGAATGTGAACTAGGCTTTCTATGTCTCCGTGTAAATCTCCGACAGCTATCATTTCTCCTTTCGGCTTAACCTTGGCCAGCTTTCCCTCAAATTCAATTTTATCTTCATAATTTGCTTCTTTCCTCAAAAGATTAATAGTTTTCTGAATTAGATTCGTATATTCTTTGCTGTCAGTCTCTAATGCTTCTTTAACCAGATGCTCAAGTTTCATAGTTATTAATTGGATTTCAATCTTTTTATTGTTGTTTGCGGAGCATTTACTCTTTTTTGAGTAGTTACTCTTAAATAAGTCTCAAGTAACATTGAGAACTTCAATGAATGAGAGGGATATTCAATGAACAGTAAAGAGATAACATTTATAGCCATGATGAGTGCATTAGGACTCGCTCTTTCAGCATTATCCCTTAACATAGCTCCCATTTTAAGTAGTGTAGGGCAAGGCGGAGCAGCTCTAGACCTTTCTCATATAGCCACTTTTGTAGCAGCTATCTTCGGCGGTCCCTACGTAGGTGCACTTGTCGGATTTATAGGCGGTATCTATGCTGGCTATTATTTCGGGTATGTTTTAGGGTCGCTGGGTCTACTTTCTCTTATAGGTGTACCGTTCGGAAAGGCGTTGACCGGACTGACAGTCGGCTTCCTTTACAATAAGCTAAGGATAGGCAACCGTAAGAATCCTTCATTGTTAACTACGGTTACTGTACTTATATCCTATGTTCCAGAATGTATATTCACGATCATCTACTTCCTATATATAGTTAGTCTTGTTTATGGATATGCAATGAGCTTTATGATACCGATAGTTATTCCGAAGGCATGGATAGAAATCATAGTTATAAGTGTGATGATGGGCGCGCTTGTCGGGAATGCAGGTTTTAGAGAATTTATGCTAAAATTCTTCGTTCCTCAAAAGATCAAGAGAACTTATTAATGTCCTCTGCTTTTTCAACTGCGGTGGATTCATGTTAAAGTTTAGCGCAGAACAGAAAATGTACGAAATTGGCAACATAAAAATTGGCGGTCAGCCTGGGCAGCTTCCGACAGTTCTATTTGGGAACTTGTTTTATAAGGGAATGCCTGAAGTAACTGACCATAAAGAGGGAAGATTTGACGAGAAAAAGGTTGAGTATTGGATTAAAATTGCAGAAGAGCTTTCCATAGAAACTGCTGTTCCGCACATTCTGGATGTTACCGCCCTCTATCCTAAAGCTATGGAAAGATATGTAGGGTTTATTGCTGAACGGACTGAGAATCCAATCTCCATAAACGGGGCAAATGCGGAAACAAGAATTGCAGGATTAAGGACAGCAAAGGAATTGGGGCTGAGTAATAAAGTGATATTTAATGGAATTGCGCCTGAAACCAGTGAGAAAGAGCTTGAAGCTGTCCGAGAGTGCGGTGTGAAGGCAGCGATTCTTATTGCAAGTAATGAGTATGATTTTTCTCCTGAAGGACGAATATCCG
>CAYOFB010000075.1:0-4439 GCA_964403145.1 uncultured Candidatus Bathyarchaeia archaeon | reverse complement strand
TATTTCCAACCGACATTAATGTGGATTTTGAAAAGTTAAAGCAGGCGATTAAGGATTGCCTTCCATCCCAAGTTGAAGTCTACGGATACAGCATTGAACCCGTCGCTTTTGGTCTAAATGCCCTAATAGCCCACATAATCCTTCCAGAGGATGAAAGCGGAATACTGGATGATTTAGAGGAAAAGTTAAAGGCTATTCCGGAAGTCAGCCAAATTCAAACTTTAATGGTTAGACGTACACATTAAAACTGCTTAACTTAAATTTGTAAACTTTATAAATTACCAAGTGTCCACAGAAAGGTGAACAGCGATGAACAGCAAAGATCAGCTTGTTCCTGAGGTTCAATTAAAAGTGGCTGACGCTAGGCAGAGAGATGTAGGCAGGGGAATAGCCCGCATAGACCAGAAAACCATGCAGAAGCTTGGAATAACGGCTGGAGATGTAATAGAAATAATAGGGAAAAGGAAGACTTCGGCCATTGCATGGCCAGCCTACTCTGAAGATCAGGGCAGAGAGATTATACGAATGGACGGCTTTACAAGGAAAAATGCTGGAGTAGCCATAAACGAGTATGTGATCGTTAGACCTGCAAGGGTTAGGGATGCAATAAGCGTTACTTTGGCTCCTGTTGACATGCGTCTAAACGTGGATGAGGACTTCACAAATTTTGTTAAAAACCGCCTTATGGAACGAACTTTCTCAGAAGGAGACACAACGCTTGTCATGATGCTTGGCCACGCCATTCCCTTCACAGTTGTAAAGACTAGGCCGCATGGAATTGTCCGAATAACCCACGACACAAACATACAAATCATGAGTGAACCGGCTCCGGAGGCAAGAGGCGTTCCTAGAACAACCTATGAGGACATAGGCGGACTACACGAGGAAATCCAAAGAATACGCGAAATGGTTGAACTTCCATTAAGGCATCCCGAACTATTCCAAAGATTGGGAATTGACCCGCCTAAAGGCGTACTCTTGCATGGGCCTCCCGGATGCGGAAAAACCCTACTGGCTAGGGCCGTTGCGAACGAGTCTGAAGCCAACTTCTTTTCGATTAACGGTCCGGAAATCATGAGTAAGTTTTATGGAGAATCTGAGGCTAGACTGAGGGAAATCTTCCAGCAGGCTCAGCAAAATGCACCTAGCATAATTTTCATTGACGAGATTGATGCCATTGCACCTAAACGTGAAGAAGTGACGGGTGAAGTTGAACGTAGAGTAGTTGCACAGCTGCTCGCTCTAATGGACGGTTTAGCTGCTAGAGGAAACGTTATAGTTATTGGCGCAACCAATCGGCCGGACGCCTTAGATCCGGCTCTAAGAAGGCCGGGCAGATTCGATAGGGAAATAGAGATAGGTGTTCCGGACAAGCAGGCTCGATATGAAATTTTACAGATTCATACGCGGGGCATGCCATTAGCCGAAGATGTGAACTTAAGGAAGCTTGCTGAGATAACGCATGGCTATACCGGCGCCGACTTGGCCGCTTTATGTAGAGAAACAGCCATGAAGGCTTTAAGACGCTATTTGCCGGAGATAAACCTTGAAGAGGAGAGGATTCCGCCGAGCGTTTTGGAGAAAATGGAGATTCGAATGGAAGACTTTCTAAATGCTTACAAGGAGATTACGCCTACGGCCATGCGTGAAGTCTACATTGAAGTTCCAGCTGTTCATTGGGACGACATTGGCGGACTTGAAGACGTTAAGAAAGAGCTTAGAGAGGCCGTAGAATGGCCACTGAAGAATCCCGAAATCTTTAAACGTTTCGGAATTCGTCCGCCTAAGGGAATATTACTTTATGGGCCTCCCGGATGCGGAAAAACTCTGTTGGCTAGGGCTGTTGCAACGGAGTCTGAGGCCAACTTTATAACGATAAAGGGACCGGAGGTCTTCTCTAAGTGGGTTGGCGAGTCTGAGAAGGCCATACGTGAGGTCTTCAGGAAGGCTCGCATGGCAGCTCCGGCTGTAATATTCTTTGATGAATTTGACTCGTTGGTTCCGCGGCGTGGAATGGGATTTGGCGACAGTGGAGTCACTGAACGCGTCATAAGCCAGCTTTTAACAGAAATGGACGGTATAATGCGCCTTGAAGATGTGGTGGTTATAGCGGCTACTAATAGGCCAGACATTATTGATCCGGCAGTTTTGAGGCCGGGCAGATTTGATAGGCTAATATATGTGCCCGCTCCAGACGAGAAGGCTAGACTCGAAATATTCAAGATATACACTAAGAATATGCCCTTAGGGAAAGACATCAACCTAGAAGAGCTGGCTAGAGCCACTAAAGGCTATAGCGGAGCCGACATAGAAGCCTTATGTAGGGAGGCTGCCCTAAACGCCTTAAGAAGAGACATAAATGCAAAGGAAGTAGTTAAAGCGGACTTTGATATGGCCATGGAAAAGATTGGTCCAAGCATATCCCCCGAGATTGAAGAGTGGTATAAGAGCTTTATGAGGCAGATTAGACGCGTTCAAAGGCCTCCGTCACTTGTAGCTTAGCATACGCTTGCTTTCCTCAAATTAATGTTAGAGGCTACCTAATGGTGAAAAGGAATGAGTTTAAAGAGAGTTTGGCGTCCTAGACCACTATCAACACTCGTAATCGAACTGCTGCAAAAGAAGGGAGGAGCAACAACAGACAAGGAGCTACTAGCCATGCTACAAAGCCTAATAGGTGACGGAGTAGGCTTTACCGAACTAAACCGCGTACTTATGAACCTAGAAATAGCCGGATTAATCTATGTTTCAGGACCAATTAGAGGGAAAAGAAGAATAGAACTGAAAAAGAAAAGCTGATTCTAGCCATAATTTGGTGGGCCCGGCCGGACTTGAACCGGCGACCTTCGCCGCGTGAGGGCGACGTCCTACCAACTAGACTACGGGCCCAAACTTGGATTTTTGGTTATTTCCTGGTTTATTTGTTGGATTTTTGTGATGTAGAGTTTTTAGGGCGTTTTCGCATATTTTTGTTACGTTTAAGCCTAATTCTTTGGCTTGTTTTAGGATTTTTTCGTCTATTCCTATGGTTGTCATTTTCCGCATTGTATATCACATAATATCATTTTATATAGTTTGAGCTTGCAGGCATGGGGTTTTCACTTCTTTAGTTGTGGAATGTTTGTTTCTGTTAAGACCATATTATGACTGAGTTTGTATTGCCCCAGTAAATATTCGGTGTATATTATGCGGATTAGCCATCCTGTTTGTTGGTTGATATAGCATTTTATGACTTTATTGCTTGTGTATTCGTAGACAGTGCAGTTTCTTTGTCCTAAACCTGCGATGCTAACTTGTTCTTCGTAGGTTCTTGTGGGTGAAAGATTTTTTCCAGCAAAAATTGTTAATGGCGCTTTGTTTATTTCTTCAAGTTTGAACCATTCTGTCTTTTTCGTTTCATCCATGTAATACTTGCTCAATTGAGTGCAGTGAATATATAGTTTCACGTGTGTATCATTAAAGTCTAACACTTCCAAGTGCATGATATATTCAAATGGGTATGTTCCTCCTTCATAATCTGCATAGGCTCCTTTAAACAGCCATGGATAACATGAAGGCTTGGTTGAAAACCATTTAAAAGCAAGAACTCCAGAAACACTCATTATAGCAATTACGAGGATAACTATGATGATCTTCTTTTTGGATAAAGTTGGATTAGACACCGTTTTCACCTATTCTTCCTCTTCGAGTTCGAAATAGCTTAGGTCGGGGACTTTTAATCCGAGGCGTTTTCTTCTTTTAAATTCTCTTTTGACTTTGGGGAGAGATACTGCAAATTTTTGAAATGTTTAAGTCAAGTTCTTGGCTTGATTTAGAGTTTGGAGGTCTATCCTTTATGGTTGCCATTTTCTTTATTGTATATTTTTTGAATCTTTATATGATTCGGTTTCTGCTAATCCCGCGCATCCGGTGATTATAAGTGCGATGCCTATTATGGTGAGGGATAAACTACATTCTGTTATGGCAAATGTAATTAGCACGCCTATTATTAGTAATAGACCTAAAAGAATTAATGCGGAAAATATAGTTTCGAGTTCAGATCTAGACATTTACTTCCTCCATTTCCTTGACTGAAGAGTTTTCAAACCGTATGGCTTATGACGAAGTCATTAAAATTTTGAATGATATTTAAGGTCTTTCATTAGATAATGAAGGACGAGCCGATGAAAATAATAATCGCGTATTACGCAATCTACTTTCAGATTAAGTAGATGGTACTAGCTATCTAATAAAGCCCTAAGCAAATATACCAAAACGGTTTAGGGTATGTTGAAATTTTACTCATTGATAAGCTGCCAAAAACAGCAAAGAAGCGAAAAGAAAACCCTAAAATATTTATGGAAATCATCAACCTGCAAGTTTTAATGCTGAAAGAATTTTAGAGGATTGCTAACGCACTAGTTCTCTCTTCTTCCATCTCAAGTTCTTGCTGTGACATT
>CAYOFB010000074.1:0-4471 GCA_964403145.1 uncultured Candidatus Bathyarchaeia archaeon | reverse complement strand
GCCCGTAAGTTACGTTGTCCCAAACATTCATGTGAGGAAACAAAGCGAAAGTTTGAAAAACGAAACCTACGCCTCTGTCTTCCGGCGGGACATCATTAACTAGCTTCCCGTCAATGTATATTTCGCCTTCATCCGGCTTAAGCAGTCCAGCAATAAGCCTAAGCAAAGTTGTTTTTCCGCATCCACTTGGCCCAAGCAAAGCGAAATATTCCTTGTCATGTATATGCAAACTTACATTATTGACTGCAACTATCTCGCCGAACCTTTTAGTGACATTTCTAAGTTCAACTTCGGGCATGAATTTCACTCCTAGACCAGCAATTTTGTTTAGATGCTAATATTTTCCTTTACCTCCGACTACGAGCCTTAATAGCAGCAATATGATGAATGAGAAGAGGATTAGGAATCCGCATCCAAGCCCTATATCCAGTCTTGTTGCCGGAACGTTTCCTTTAACCCAGTCCACCAGAAGAACAGGCGCGGTGGTAAGTTTCTCTACAACCGCCACAGTTGCTCCTGTTTCGCTGACGCTTCTTGTAAAAACCATGATGGCTCCTGCGAACATGGAGTACTTAGTTAGGGGAAAAACAATTGTTTTAAAGACTGTGAAAGGCCTTGCGCCCAGCGTTCTAGCCGCTTCTTCATATTCCTTGTTTATTCGCTGTATAGCCGCGGCCATCGACTTAACGTAGTATGGATATGTTATTGCGAGATGAGCGAATAGCAAGGGCCATATCTCCGGCAGAAAAGCAAAGCTTTCCTTCCAGAATATGCTTAAAGATGCGCCAAGCGCCGTTGAAGGTATTATAATCGGTATATCAGTCAGTACATCGAATATGGTTGCTGTTGCTTTTCCAAGGGTTTTTCTAGCTATCAGAATTGCCATGGGTAACCCTGCAACAGCATTTATTAGCGTGGCAAACGTTCCAACAGCGTAGGATAATCCTATACTGCTCCAGAAATTCGCCCAGACCCGTTGACCAGTGAATGCGTCTTTTAGAGTATCTGTGAAAACTGCGCTTAAGGCTGGAAAAGCGACGAAAATTGATGGAACTATGATCAGAGAGAAGAAGATGAGTATTGAGAGAATATTTCTCAAAATAGTTAATTCTCCGCTGCTCAGTTTTCTTTCTACACGCGGCCAAACTTTCCTTATTGGAAGCTTCAATTTGACCCCAAGAATTCTTATTATTGCGAAAATGGCTGCTGAGATAACTATTAGAAGGACGCTTGCAAAAACCATGGCTCCCTCATTCCCAGCAACTTTCATGTTCTTGATGAAAATGGCGCCGTTTTCGAATGCCCCCGCAACCATCATGGTCGCTCCCGTTTCAGATATTGAACGGGCAAAAGCCAAGGTGAAGGCCGCGATAATCGAAGTTTTTATTATTGGTAATGTTACTGTTCTGTCCGCGGTGAAAGGGGCAGCGCCTAAAGTTCTTGCGGCTTCTTCATATTCCATTCGGTAATCCATTAGGGCGCCTACTAAAACTCTGACAACCACCGGATATGAGAAGACAAAGTGCAGGAGAATAACGAGTAACCATCCCGGCGAGACCAAACTTTCAGTGCCAAACAGTTGCGATATGCCTTCGGAACTACTCCAGAAAAGTAAAAGTGAATATCCAAGCGCTGTTGTCGGGACTATAAACGGCATGTCCGCTAAAGTGTCTAGAGCGCTTAAAATTCTAGCTTTTCCCCTAACTATATACCATGCGAATGGAAGGCCCGTCGCAACATCTATAATTGACACTAGAAATGCTATCCCAAAGGACGCGCGGATGGCGCCTAAAGCTCTATCTAACAGCTCCGGTCTTTCAAAAACTTGCCCTACCAAATTCCATTTTAAAAGTATCCCTAGAATTGGAGGTAAAAGAATTACGGCTATGAAAAAGATTATTGCACTAAGATAAACGAGATATTTGACTGACTTCTTCGATGAAAGCCTGTCTAAAGTCTTATATGATGGTTTTTCGCCCAAAGTTTGCCCTAACCTCTACAAGCCTATCAGCGGCTGAGGGCTTGGTCTTTTCAAAATTGACTTTTTCCCTCTTAAATTTTCCTATCCAAACTAGAAAGCTTATAAAGAGTGTCAGTCCGCCCGTCGGGTCCTATCATAGAGACTCAAATGACTCTCCAGCTCATCATCCAAAATAAGAAGGGGCTATTAGAAAACTTAAGGATTTTGCACAACTGTAAACTCTATTCTTTCTACTCCTTTGCCCTTTGAGCTTCTTTTTAAGAGTTTTATTCTACCGATTTCGTCTGTTGACTTTACATGGGTTCCACCGCAAGCACATGCATGCCAATCTTTTATTTCAACCACCCTAACCATTTGAACATGCGGCGGCAAAATTCTTAGGCTCTCATTAAATCTTGCAACATACTCCTCAGCTTCTTTTCGAGGAATCACTTTAATAATTACAGGTCTACCTTCAGCTACAACCTTGTTTGCTATTTCCTCTATTTTTGGAAAGAATTCACGAATAGACTTTTCATATCCGAAATCAAGCCGTGCTTTTTCCACATCAATAGCTGAACCAACAATTTCTAATGGTCTTCCAACAGCTTTTCTGACAGCCTCTGAAAGTAGATGCGCCGCTGTATGCATTCGCATCAAACGGTAACGTCTATTCCAATCAATAACGCCCTTAACAGTGTCGCCCTCAGCTAATTTTCCTTTGATTTCTTCTGTATAATGAAATACAAGAGCTCCTTTCCTTTCAACATAAGCTATGGTGGCTTTTCCTGTTTCGCTAAAAATTTCGCCGATGTCGGATGGCTGGCCGCCGCCAACTGGGTAAAAAGCCGTCTGATCCAAAACTATCCTAAACTTATCTTCTATTCTTTCTATTTTCACTATTTTTGCCTCAAATTCCTTTATGTATGCGTCTTCTAGGTATAGAAGCCTTGTTCCCTTAATTTCTTCCATGCTATTTCCTCCTATAATTCTTCGACTGGAATGGCTGGTAAGGCCTCAATCTTATAGACTGCTGGAATTGATATTCTCACGATAAAGTCCTTTGCTGAAGGCAAGTCTGGAGCATCAAAAACGACTGCTCCGTCATATTGGCCGAATAGAAAATAGACTTGATGAACCCTAACATTAGATGGCGGCGTTACAGCCTTTATTCTTTTTAGAAAGGACGGTAAATCGCCAGCTCTAGATGCTGAAACCTTAAGCAAGGCCAAGAATAACATGCTTTTATCACCAGCTATAGGTTCCGTTTACACAATTTAACTTTTAAGCGTCAACCCTTAAAAATAAAGTGAAATGTGAAGCTTGTTGGAGGGTGCTCTAAATGGACGTTTTCGAGGCTATAAAAAGGCGGAGAAGCATAAGAGCCTACAAAAACATAGACGTACCAAAAGAAACAATCGAAAAGCTCATTGATGCCGCTCGTTGGGCGCCTTCAGCAGGTAATATCCAGCCTTGGGAGTTTATAATTGTGAGGAACCCGGAAACCAAACGGAAACTTGCGGAAGCAGCCTTAAATCAAACATTCATTGAAGAGGCGCCGGTAGTAATAGTTGTATGCGCCGACTGTCAACGTTCAAGCAGAGGTTATGGAAGTAGAGGCGCAACGCTTTACTGTATACAAGATACTGCAGCGGCAATCCAAAACATCCACTTGGCCGCCACGGCCTTAGGCCTTGGAACATGCTGGATTGGAGCCTTCAGAGAGGAGCCCGTGAAAAAACTGCTTAAAATACCTGATGGAGTTAGGCCAGTAGCCATAATTCCTATAGGGTATCCCGCTGAACAGCCTGCGCCTAGACCAAGGAGGCCGCTGAACGAAATAGTCCATTACGAAATCTTCTAGTGGTGTCTAATCCAGCTTAACTTAATATACTGTCAATACGCTTTGATAGATTGGAGGCTTACAAGGTTTGAGATACTCGCTTATTGCCGATGCCTATGAAAAAATTGAGGCCACTACGAAACGTTTGGAAATGACGGATTACCTAGTTGAACTTTTAAAAAATACGCCCAAGGAATTAATTGACAAGGTTGTTTATCTTACGCAGGGAAAGCTCTACCCTGACTTTATGGGGATAGAAATAGGTGTAGCCGAAAAACTTGCTATTAGAGCCATAGCGAGAGCTTCAGGTCACAGCGAAAAGGAAATTGAAGAAGACCTCAAAACGACTGGAGACATAGGGGAAACCGCCCAAAACTTCATAGCGAAAAAGAAGCAAGTCACCCTCTTTCAACAGCCGCTAACCGTCCAAAAAGTCTACGAAACCCTAGATAAAATGGCGAAGGCGACAGGCGAGGGAGCAATGGACCTAAAAGTATCCCTTTTAGCCGGTCTGCTTGCTAATGCGACGCCGAAAGAGGCAAAATATATTGTTAGAACGGTTACTGGAAAGCTTAGGCTTGGAATAGCCGACATGACCGTTCTAGATGCATTAGCAATAGCCTATGGAGGCGGAAAGGAAGCTAGGCAATTTCTTGAAAGAGCCTACA
>CAYOFB010000073.1:0-4507 GCA_964403145.1 uncultured Candidatus Bathyarchaeia archaeon | reverse complement strand
GTAACAGTTTCTGTCTGAACCATAACCTCCTCTACGGCGTCAACAACAACCACGCAGCCGTCTATGGCTCTTAAAGCCCTCGTAACCTTCCCAGTAAAATCCACGTGGCCAGGCGTATCAATAAGGTTAATAACATATGGTCTGCCTTCAATCTCATGCAAAAGCGAAATGTTCGCCGTCTTAATGGTTATTCCTCTCTTCTGCTCCTCCTCCAAATAGTCAAGCGCCCTAGCCTCACCGGCAATCTTAGGCGAAAGCAAACCAGCCTCAGCCAAAAGAGAATCAGTCATCGTAGTCTTTCCATGATCAATGTGGGCGATTATTCCTATGTTACGAATATCCTCCTTCCTACCCATAAGCTTAAGAATCTCTGAAGTATGTCGAAACCTCGGCATTTCAATTCCATCCAGCACTTATCAAATGCTAGCATGCTAGTTGAAAACCTAACCTATTAACTTTACGCAGTAGAAAACAGCAGTTAACAACTCTAAACAATTCCAAGCTATTTCAGTTAAATTTAGTAGGCGGGAGAGATTTGAACCTTAACAGGCTGGAGACATCTCCCCCGTAAATTCCCATTTTTGGGAACATAGAATTTGCCTATAATTTTCCGAATAGTTTCCATTTCATTAAGTAATATGGGGGTAGAGTAAGTCTATCACATTTGTTAAGCATGAGAAAATTATTAGGCAATTTTGTCTTCGAATAAGCAAAAAGATGGAATCCAGAATGATAAAAAGAGGGATGTTTAGTGCAGATATCGTGGGAATTGTTTGGTTCCCCCTTCTGTTGAAGAAGGAGGATCGTATGTTCTTACTTCTACGGAAGTGATTGCGGAGCCTGAGCAATCATGTTCGTTATCTGCTAGACGGGCTGTTACTTTGATGCAGTAGGCTCCGGCTGGAAGTGACTGTGGAATTTTCCATTCTGATTTGTAAAGCCCCTTCTCAATGTTTATAGTATCAAGTCTTAGTTTTGTTCCATTCTGAAGGTAGACAGTTACGTTAAGCTCATTAACGTTGACCTCTCTGCCTTTCAATGTCGTACTTATATAGAAGGTGGCTGTTCTTCCAGCGTATTGTGTATGAACTGAAACCGTTATGGAAACATCGAGGCTGGACGTATCTATAACGCGGACTTGAGCTTCGGCATAATAGCTTCTATAATTCTCATCGAAAACTTTTATTGTATAATTCCCGGCGATACACGGCGGGACAACAAATGTAGCACTAAAATTGCCCGACTCATCGGTGAAGCATGTCCCCAAAATCTGATCTTCAAACAACACTGTAAGTTCTGCCAGCGTGGGAAAACCGGTGCCATTCACGTGGAGGGTGCATCCGCTCGCTACAGTTTGCGGATCGATGCTGATTCGTGGAGTCCCTTCTTTAGTAAGCTTGGTAAGGCAAATATACCCGTCTTTCTCTGAAAGAATCAAGTATCCACCATCACTAGTCTGAATTATTGATCTCCCGCCAAAATCCATAGTCCACAAAACATTCCCATCCTTGTCCGTTCTTAACACTTTTGACTCCCCTATAGCAACAAATCCACCATCACTGGTTTCTCTGATGTGCCACATACTTCCGTAGCCAGACACACCCCACACGAAGTCGCCTGTCGCGTTCAACTTTATTATGGAATAAGAACCTTGAAAGACAGCGGTTATGAATCCACCATCACTAGTCTGACTTACATCAGCCAATCTACCGGAAATCGAGGACAACACCTTTTCAAAGAGGACGGTAGTGCCGTCAGCGGATATTGCGACCGCATAGGGTTTTTCATTTGCAAACCCGACAGCGATTAAACCCTTCGTATAAGGATTTGAACCTATCCAACCAGAATCTATAGCATAGAAAGCGTCGCCTCCAGTAGTAGTGCCCCAATAACTATTCCATACTAAATTTCCTGAGAGGTCGATTACCCCAGCCCATGCGTCTCCACTACCAGTTGGTCCCGGGTATATGTATCCTGCAAAAGCATATTTCCCATCATACATTTGTGTAACAGAACCAATCCATCCTCCTCCATATGGAGTGCTAAACTTTTTCACCCACTGAATATTCCCTTCAGGATCTAACTTTAATACCATGGGAGAATCGTCTGAGCTATCCCTTCCACAAAGGAGGAAACCATTATCTAATGTTGGGCAACCATCTATTACCACAAAATTGACAGTTTCAGAAGTAAAGTATCCCTTCGCCGCCAGAGGCTCCCCTTTTGGTTTTATTTTAAACAGTAGTGAAGGTTGCACACCTCCTCCTGCCGCTACCCACCATGAATCATGTTCGACGCGTGCTATAACTGCTATATTTCCATCGCATGTTTCAACAATTGTTCTTGGATAGTATCTATAACTAATCGCTACTCCCTTTTGTCGGATAGGAAAGCCATACACCCTTTGCCATTCGATTCTTAGAGCACTTGCATAGACGGGTTCTGTTTGGTAAGGATTAATGTCTTCTTCGATAGCTATCAACTCTATAGCCGTAGGGGCAATTGAGTTTGCATAAGTGCCCGCGCTGTTTTCTTTTTGGTGGACAACGAGAACGAAGCCAGAGACCAGCAGTAAGGCGGATAAGAATATCATCATCCACCCTACTTTCAAGTCTTATCACCCGATTTGTTCCCTCACTACCCCCCATAAATAAGTCTTATCATATGAAATGTGTACTCAATAGGTAGGATGCTTTTTCCTTTGCAGCTCAATAAGTTAAGACTTAGACTTATGGACCTATGTAAGCAGAAGCAAAGAGATAACATAAATGTTCCGATCGGTCCATGTAGGATTGCAATGAGGATAAGAACAGTATTAGATGCCTCGATCGTGGTGGGCCGGGAGAGATTTGAACTCTCGACCTTCCGGTTATCAGCCGGACGCTCCAACCAGGCTGAGCTACCGGCCCGGCATTCGCTTACAGCATAAAATGACTTATCTGGGAAATAATATTAAGTTTTCTCGGAGGGCCCGTGGCCAAGTCTGGATTAAGGCGCCGGCCTCCGGAGCCGGAGAGCAGGGGTTCAAATCCCCTCGGGCATCGGGTGAAGTTTGCCTTCCCCGACCGGAACCGCCAACCTCCATTTGCGAGGAGCGAATGGGGGTTTGAACCCCGCAGATTTCCTGATTAGCTTCCTCCATCTTTTTTATGTAGAGTTTTAAGGCGTTTTCTAGGCATTGTGAAATGTTTAATCCTAGCTTCTTGGCTTTTTCGAGAAGTTCTCTTTCTATTAAGACGCTTGTTCTAACCTTCATAAATCCTCACCGTATATATTTGTATGCATAACAGCCCTACTCCTTCTTACCTTCCTCAAGTTCCTTCAGCTTTGCAACTGCATATTCTACTACATGGCTTCTGTTTCTGAAGCGTATGGTGTTTGCTTGCTTGTCTATCCATTCTATGAGTTCTTTTTCTATGGTTACGCAGAGCCTTTCTTTTGCCATACTCTCACGCTCCAACACTATGATATTATTGCATTATGATATTATTACTCGCAATTTTTATATTTTATGCACAGTTATCATATAAAATGGCAATTTGAGATTGTGAGGTGTTCATATTGCCTAAATATGTGAAGTTTCATGTTGCAGTTCGTGTTCCAGTTGAGACTTACCGTAGGCTTGAATGGTATGCTAGGCATAGAGGCGTAAATGTTTCAGAGGCTTCCTTCAAGCTTTTCGGACAGTTTTGGCGTGAAGTTCCCTTCTCAGTTCTCGACTCAATAATGGATTTGGAAGGCGTAAACGAGAATGAGCTTGAAGATTTGATGGAAGCCCTCTTCAGATACTTCAACAAATGGTTCGACGAAAAATATGGCGTAGAAATAGAGGAGATTTAAAGCCTTCAATAATGAACAACCCTTCCCTAGAAAATAGGCGAACAAATTGCTATTTCCGTTTTTCCATATTTTCGGAAGTCTGGTTGCAGAATGGCATGTCTCAACGTGAAAGTTTATGGTTAGGCGAATACTTGACTTGTCGAATTAAGCTTTTTCCTTGCCTATTTTCTTGAAAGAAGCGTTTAGGCTGGTTTTTGTCGTATTCGTTTTTTCATCATTTTTAATGTTGAAATTTAATGTCTGCAAAGCAGAAGTGTAATATAATTTGGTTGTATTTTATGCGGATGAACGTATACAAAATTGTATACGCAAATTTGAAGGCTGAATAGACAGAAACGCCTCTATTTTAGGGCTTTATTCGGTTTCACTTTTCTTGGACGCCCACCTTTTGGACGAAAGCCCATTCTAATCAAGTTTACTCTGTCATAAAGCTCAAGTGCCTTTTCAAATCTTGAGGTTTCTCCTTTGTCGAGTTCTTGTTTTAGGAATAGCTTTAACGCTTCCTCTAGAATTTCGATTTGTTCGCCTTTAACCCTAATTCTATGTTCTCTCATAGGATTTCACACTCCTTTAGGCTTTTCAGCACATCATACATTGCTACAGTATCATAGATTTGAGTAGTCTCAATGCTTTCATGCCCTAAAATCTGCTGGACAATGCGTAAGGG
>CAYOFB010000072.1:0-4531 GCA_964403145.1 uncultured Candidatus Bathyarchaeia archaeon | reverse complement strand
CCGAATATGAAACTAAACACTCTTGAAAGGCTCTATTTAGCATTAAAAAATGAGCAATATATTGTGTCCATGCCTAAGGCGATAGCTGAGAAAGCAAGAAAAGCGTTAGAGAATATGTTTACTCTTCTTTCCCGCTAGTCTCCTCTGAGCCTTTCTTTCCCTCTTCTCCAATCTTCTTTAGGCCATAAAAGCCAACCAGCGGAACGCCAGCTTCAGGCATAGTGCTTGGAATAAGCATTATAGTGTTTGTTCCCGGTTGCTGTCCAATCTCATAGAGTATGTTCATCCATCTTAGGGCGAGAGCCTTTGGATTCTTCTCATAAAGTTCCGCCGCTTCTATCATTTTCTGCGCAGCCTGATACTCGGCTGTTGCAAGTGTTACTCGGGCCATCCTTTCTCTTTCAGCCTGCGCCTGCCTAGACATAGCATCCTGCAGGATTGACGGAATTATCACATCCTTAACCTCTACAGCAGTTACTTTAATTCCCCAGGCCTCAGTTTTCTCATCAATTATTTCGCGTAAGTGAGCACCAACCTTTTCTCTTTCAGCCAGCAACTCATTAAGCTCTATTCGGCCAATAACTTCCCTTAGGGTTGTCTGTGCGGCCCACTGGGTTGCAGTCAAGTAGTTTTCAACGTTTAGTACGCATTTTTCAACGTCAATTGGCTTGCAGTACATAACTGCGTCAACGTTTACTGGAACGTTGTCAAGTGTAAGCGTCTGTTCGGTTCTAAATGGAATGGTCATTATTCTTGTCGAAACTATTATTGGCACCTTTTCTATGAAGGGTATAATATAGGTTATGCCTGGTCCTCTGATGCCTACGTAGCGTCCAAGCCTCAGCACTGGCATGCGTTCCCATTCTTTGACTATTCTTATGCCGCTTAGAAGAATTAGCACGACGATTATCAGTATGAAAATTAGAAGTATTGCTAACCCATCCATTCTGGTTTTCCCTCCAAATAACACTATTGGTCTGTAGAGTTAAGCTTTTTCATCAGCAGCCTTCACTATGAGAACTAAGCCTTCCTTGCCGACAACTTCGATTTTCTCTCCCTTCTTTATTGCTTTTTCAGCCGTTTTTGCACGCCAATATTCGCCTAGAACCCTAACTTCACCATTTGGACTCAAATCGGTTACTGCTACACCTTTGGCTCCAATAAGGGCTTCAGCCCCAGTTCTAGCCTTAAGCATCTTAGTTTCTGCAACCTTGTAGACTACAAAAGCGAAGAAGGCAGCCGCCAAAACAGCCGATACTACAAGGATTTCTTGAATTTGCCTTGCAATTTCTGGGTTAAGCATCCATTGAGGAGATGGAAACATGAAGAGGCTTCCAATAATTATACAGATTGCACCGCTAATCGCCAAGACTCCAATATTCGTCTTTAACTCCGCAATTATTAGTGCTATGCCTAAAACAAGGAATAGTATCGCCGCAGGCTCTATTCCGATTGCACCGAAGGAAATTAAAGCTAGGAAGAGACATATTGCTCCGGCTATTTCTGCGCCCCATCCAGGAGTCTTAATTCCTATAAAAAGGGAGAAAATCCCGATAATTAAGAGAAGCGAGCTTACAAGGGGATTATATAAAACTTTTAAGAATAGGATTTGCGGCCCAGCAGAATACTTCACCAAATCAGCGTCGCCTAATCCGTCAAAATCCACACGCTTTATAACATTATAGTTTCCAGCTTCTTCACGCGGTACAAGCTTCCATACAGCTGCTCCCTCTGAACTTTCAAACTTAATTAACGAGTATCCGTCTAATTTTTTAAGTAAGTCTGTAATATTCTCGGCTATGACTTCGATTACTCCGAAACGCAGAGCATCTTTCGGTCCTAAATTAAGATTTTCAGTAACAAACTGTTCAGCTACGGTTTCGTTTCTGCAATGGAGTTTGGCATGATTAACCATCAGCTCTTTGTAGGCGTTTACATACTTCGAATAGTTTACTGGCCCCAGCGGCGAGACTGGCTGGCATGAGCCTATTGTTGTTCCCGGAGCCATAGCGGCTACATGTGAGGCTATTAAGACGTAAGTTCCTCCGCTCCACGCCGTGGCTCCACTTGGATAAACGAATACGCAAGTGGGCGTTTCAGAATTTTCAAGCAAAGTCATAATTTCCTGAACTGCTCCGGCCTCTCCACCCGGAGTATTCTCCAAAAATACAGCCAAACGGACATTCATAGCTTTGGCAACTCCAAGCGAATCCTTAAACATTCTTTCTGTAGCCATAGTTATTTCGCCGTTGATCTCCACAAGGAGCACCCTATTTGAACCGCTATTATTCGCAAAGGCTATACTCAAGTTTAGAAAGTAAAGGAGAGAAGTAAAGGTAAGCATGAAAAATACCGTATATTTGCCTCTCAATTTCATCAATGTTTTTTAAGCTTTACAGCTAGATAAATTAATCGAGACTATTCTGAATGTGGTGGCTATGCCTCTGAAGGAATATACACTTGAAGAATACAAGGAAATGTTAGCGGAGAAAGTGAAACGTAAAGAGCTCAAGTGTCCAAGATGCGGAAATGATAAGGACTTTATGGTTAACGAGCTCGGCCACGTATTCTGTAATAAGTGTTATGAGAAACTAAGATTTGTAAGATGGGACAGAAAAGAGTAGATTAGCTTTTATCTGAATACTCTTTCGCGTCTAAAACTCGCTTAATAACCGTAACATTCGTTAAAACTGCCAAAACAATTAATGTAACGAATGCTTGATTAAGTATTCCCCCAATCATGATTAAAAAGAGCCGAACATCCCTGTTTGCCGCATAGCCCGAAAAACCGCTTCTATACACTAAACCCAAGCCAGCCTCGGCTCTCGCCCTACTATAACTTATCATCAAGCTTCCAAAGAGAGCCGCAAGTCCAACAGCCAAAACCAAAGATAAACTCCAATTTGAATAGAATGCATTAAAGGTTAGCCCCAAAATTATGGCTGAATCAGCATATCTATCGAGAAGAGAGTCGAAAAATCCTCCAAACCTTGAAACCTTCCCGGTTAAAACGGCTAAGTCCCCGTCCACTCCGTCGAGAATGGAGCATACCTGTGCAAGTATTCCGCCAATAATGCCTTGCCTTAGAAAAAAGCAAACTCCAGAAAGTACTCCCACTAGAAAGCTTACAAAACTCATCTGATTCGGTGTAATTCTGGTTTTTTTAGCTAGAAAAGCTGCAATTGGTCTTGAAAATTTTCTGTTAATATGTTGCGAGATTATTCCGTCCCATTTTTTATGCAAAGGTTTTCATCTCTGCCAAGGTTTTCTCGGCGAATTCAAGGTCTTCTGGAAGGTCTATATCCAGCCAGAAAACTCCTGAAACATCGCAAGCCCAAAGCTTGACTCCGTCGGAAATCATTCTTTTTATGCATTTGCTTAGGGACGCTCGTGTTTTTCCTTTAACTTTCTCTATTGCTTCGAAAATTCTCTTATCTAGAATGAAAACTCCAGTGTCCACTCCGTTCCATTCAGTTAGCTCTTTTCCAATGTCTTGTATGTATCCCTCAGTGTTTATCAGAACCTTTGTTGCATCCTTTAATTGCGGAGAATATTTAGGCGAATAATCTATGCAGAGTAGAGGCTTATTCTCAATGCTTTGCAAAGCCCTTTTGACAATTTCCGAATCGACGAGATGGTCTGCCATTAAAACCAGAAAGGGCTCATTTTCATCTAGAAGCTGCCGTGCATAATATAGAGAAATTCCATTTCCATCATCAAATTCTGGATTGTAGACATATTCAATTTTTAGTCCATATTTTTCTCCATTGCCTAGATATTCACGTATTTTTTCGGCTTTGTACCCAACTACAATTACGCATTTTTCTATGCCATTTTCTTTTAGTGCTTCTAGGGGATATTCTATTAATGGTTTTCCAAAAATGGGGATTAAGGGTTTGGGCTTGTTATTCATGTGCGCAGAGATGCGTTTTCCTTGCCCAGCGGCAAGTATTACTGCCTTAATCATTTTAACGTTCTCTTTTACCCTGAATGAATTCTTCAACCCACTGCCTAGCCAAATGGTCCGGTACTTGCTGCGGTGGATGCTTGAAGGCGTAGGCTGAAATGCTTATGAGTGGGCCAGCGACTTCTCTGTCAAGCGCAAGCTTTACTGCTCTGATGACGTCGATGACCATTCCGGCGCTGTTAGGCGAGTCTTCAACTTGAAGCCGGACATCAATCGTTACTGGGGTGTCACCGAATTTTTTGCCTTCAATTCGTATATAGCATACTTTTGTATCGTTGAGGAATGGCACGTGGCCGCTTGGTCCAGCCCATGCATCCGTCTCGTATGGAACTAAGCTTGTTACGGCTTCGGTTTTGCTTATCTTCTTTGTTGTTAGCCTATTATCGTCTACCATGTTGAGGAAGTCAGTGTTTCCGCCCACATTCAGCTGGTAGGTTCGCTCTATTTTGACTCCTCGCATTATTAGCAGATGTGCAAGGGCTCGATGCACTATAGTTGCGCCTAGCTGACTTTTAACGTCGTCTCCTGCTATTGGTATGCCTCTTTCCTCAAATTTTCCGGCCC
>CAYOFB010000071.1:0-4622 GCA_964403145.1 uncultured Candidatus Bathyarchaeia archaeon | reverse complement strand
GACTTCTTTGATATTGTATCCTACGCCAAGAAGAGAATTCCCTACCTTAGCTTAGCAAGCAATGGGACGTTAATAACGAAAGATAATGCAAAGAGGCTCAGAGACGCCGGAATTGACTACGTTGAGATAAGTCTTGACGGCGCTTCAGCCGCTACGCATGACTGGTTCCGTGGAATTCCAGGCGCATTTGAAAGGACAATGGAGGGAATAAAAAACTGCATTGAAGAGGGAATTGACACATGTATAGCAACAGTTGTTCATAAACAGAATCTGGCTGAAATTGAAAAAATTTTGAATTTGGCTGACGAGCTCGGTGTTAGGTTCATGCACTTCAATTATATTCCAACTGGAAGAGCGAAAGCCCATCTAGAATTAGATTTAACGCCGAAGGAGAGACTTCACGTTCTACAGTTGGTAGGAAATAAGATAATTGATTTGTATCTGAGATCCAAAGAAGAAGAATTGAAGTTTGGCAAGTCAAATGTGAAGGTTGACCGTTTCTTCAGCACTTGCCCGCAGTATGCTAGTGTAACTAGGGATCTTTCACGCAAGAAGGGTGAAACCTTCATGGTTGAAGCGCATTACGCCGCCAAGAAGGGCGTGGAAAACGTTGCGAACTTTCTCGGCGGATGCGGAGCTGGAAGGCTATACTGCGCGATAGAGCCGAATGGAGATATAAAGCCATGCGTATTCTTCCCAACAAATGAGGAGACGGTGCTTGGAAATATCCTAAAAGATGATTTTGAAGAGATATGGGATAATCATCCGCTTCTATGGAAGCTTCGTGTAAGAGAAAAACTGAAGACGTATGAGGTGAATGGCAAGATCGTCGGCTGCGGCGCATGTCCAGACAAGTACATCTGCGGAGGCTGCCGTGCAAGAGCCTACAGCTACTTCAACGGAGATGTAACAGCCCCAGACATAGGATGCATAAGAAACGAGGAACTATGGAGCTTAATGATTAACGTCAAAGCTAACGAATAGCCCTTACAAAGAGACTGAGAAAAAATGAATAGGTCATAGATTAACATCCATACGGTAACCTCATCATTTAGCATGTTCCTAAAGGAAAAACTGAATCAATAGCTATCAAAACAAGCCAGCTAGAAAAGTTTGTATTGATATAATGCCACTATCTGGATAGGTCTAGAGATTTTCGATTCGTAACTACAAAAAATGCGTAGCCACATTTAAGAAGCAAAGCATTTTTTTCACATGGAGGATTTGATTCGCCGACTTTAGTATTTGCTAGGCTACACCCTGGAAGATAATCCTAGCTCATTTTAACATTCAGCATAAAAATAGGGATGAGGGGCTTCACTGCTCAGCGAACACTTAACGAATGTAACTCTCAACTTAGGTATCCCGACGAATAAATATATGGTCCAAATATATTTTATTGGAAAACAAGCATTAAATCTTCCCAAACATGAAGAATAGAGGAGTGCTTGATGAGTTTAGAGAATGTTGTTGAATCTTGGAGTTCTGAAATGCTTAAGGGATACATGAAGCTTGCAGTTTTAGCATCAATAAGCAAGAGGCCCCTTTCAGGCTACGGCATAATGAAGAAGATTGCTGAGGAGACTCTAGGCTTCTGGAAACCTACATGCGGCGGAGTTTACCCGATATTCAGAGAATTAGAGGAGAAAGGCTACATAAAAGGCAAATGGACATTTAGAGGAAAACGTAAGATGAAGATATATGAAATAACAGATGAGGGGGAAAAGATTCTTAACTTGCCTTCCTAGACTATTAGTACCTGATTTTTCCTTTACCGCAGCCTTTATTTCTTAACCTTCTTATCGAGAATTCATTCGTCGAATAGGCTCTTACAATCTCAGTAGGCTCTTCTCTGAAAAGAGACAAATCGAGAATTTTTAAGGTGGCTAAGATGGCGTCCTCCTAAAATTTATATAATTTTCTCAGTAATTGAGAAAAAGTTTAAATAATTTTTCTTCATAAGTGTACATATGCAACCATCTCTTATCAGAGACTATATTATTGAGTGGAGCGGAAAGGCTCTCCCCAGAAGTATTGATAGGGAGCTCCAAGTTCCATTCAGAAAGGACAAGATCGTCTCGATTATAGGGCCTAGAAGGGCTGGTAAGACATACTATTTCTATCAGCTGATGCAGAGGAACAGAGAGAACTCGCTTTATCTAAACTTCGAAGATACAAGACTGATCGATGTAAACTTTAGAGAAATAAGGAACTTACTGAGGATTTACATAGAGACTTCAAGTAGGGCTCCGGAGAACATCTTTTTCGATGAGGTTCAGAATGTAAGGAGATGGGAGATAGCATTAAGGGAGCTTTTAGATTTGCGGCAATATAATATTTTTGTAACGGGTTCCTCTTCGAAGCTCCTAAGCAGAGAGATAGCCACGCAGCTTAGGGGAAGAACCTTCTCTTATTTGCTTCTGCCATTCAGCTTCAGGGAGTTCTTGATGGCGAAAAAATTCTTTGTTAAGAAGCATCTAACATTGGATGAAGCCGCCCATATAAAGGGTCTTTTGAGGGATTATCTCGAGTTCGGAGGATTCCCAGAAGTCGTATTTGAGGAGGTAGAGAAGGAGAGGATACTGAAGGAGTATTTTGAAATGATTCTTTTTAGGGATATAGTTGAGAGACATAATCTTAGAAACATAAGTCTCGCAAGATTTCTACTCTCATTCTTCCTACAGAACTTCTCAAGAGAATTCAGCGTGAACAAGATTTTGAAAGCTCTTGGGCATAGAAAGTTTGGGAAAAACACGCTTTACAGCTATGTTGATAAGGTTCAGGACTCCGTGGCCGTTTTTTTCCTCAACAGGTTCTCTTTCAAAGTCTATCAGAGGGAAAGATGGCCGAAAAAGGTTTACTTATGCGATGTAGGCTTGGCTAGAATCATGAGGTTCTCTGAGGATATAGGGAAAAAGATGGAAAACACCGTCTTTTTAGAGTTGCTGAGACAAACGAATAAGAGGCCGCTGCTTGAAATATATTACTGGAAGAATACTCGGGGTGCGGAAGTAGACTTTCTACTCAAGGAAGGGGTGAGGATTGAAGAGCTAATACAAGTAACATATGCGTCTGGAAGGGATGAAATCGCGAATAGGGAGATTAAATCTTTAATAGATGCATCAAAGGAAACTCGATGTGATAATCTTCAAGTGATCACATGGGATTACGAGGACGAACTCGAAATTAAGGGTAAAAAAGTCAAATTCACTCCAATCTGGAGATGGCTACTATCAAAGCATCTCAGTTAAGTTAAAGACTTTAATATCGACGGTTACATGACGCCATTTACAATGCATAGACCTAAAGACCAGCCTCAACATTCTTATTTATGGGGGAGTATAAGCATCATTAAAGGGGTGCAATCTTTGAATAGGGTTGATGTAAGAGTTGATCCAAGAATTGAACTATTATCTGTAGTGCAAATGTTTACTTCATGGAAGGATGTTGTAATTGTAAAGAGAGATTATGAATATAAAAAGAAGTATTGGAATGGTTCAAGTCCTATGAAAATCATAGAGTTGTTGAACTTTGTGAATGCTTGAGGGATCTTGGATGCGCATGTACGCCAACAGGCTTCATGGTTCACGTGACAGAACCACCAGAACTTAAATTTGCAAAGAGATTAGACCTCAACACAATTTATACTTTTACATGGTTTATTTGTAGCAAATTAGGAAGATGGTTTAACAAGTACTTTGGCAAGAGTGAGACTATAAAACTTTACGGTATCAATTGGAACAGGTATGCATTTCTTCCTGGGCTTAAAGCCCGTGCAGAGGAGGAACTTATTTTATTGGGAGAACTTATGGCCAAGAGGGTGCTTAATGAGTTCATTGAATATCTCAGAGATTTTGTATACAAGTCTAATTTTATGGAGTTCTTTAATATGCATAAAGGCTTTTATGAATCTATTGTTGAAAAGAGCAAATTGAGGTATACCGTCCCTAAGATGATAGGTTATCTTGAAGATTTCTTCAAGAAATATGAAGGAGATGCTAACATAATCCTCTGTCCACTATATAGTTCATTCGGCTTTGGGCATAAACTCGATAATAAAGTTTTTGTATTTGTTGGATCAACAAGAAGAATAGATAATGATTTTCCTATATTTGAAGGCGTAGAAGATCTCATATTGGATGAGCTAAGTAGAGGTAGAATTGTAAGCATACTCTGTAAAAAATATTTTGATGAAATTATGGAGTACTCTCACTTATTTGAGCGTCTAGGAGATTACGTGAAGTCTACACATGGATCATGGATTCAAGCTCTTAATGTTCACTTATCCACTGCAATAGAAGCTCTCATAAAGTATCACTATATGCACGCTTCTAAAGAAGAAATAGCCTCTTATCTCGATTGGAGGAAGAGAATGGGCTTCATATTCATTGAAGACTTTTATAAATTGTTGAATGAATATGCTGAGAATAAAGATGAGTACAGCAGTTTTGAAGAATTTTTCCCCAAAATTATTAAATTGTTGCTTTGTGGAGTAATTAGGTTTTTCTGTCTTCTTCTCTGTTATTTTTTTGTGGAGTGTGGGTGTCTGTGGACTGGAACCGTGTTGATGAACGGCTTATCAGGCAGGGTGAGCTCCTCCTCAGCCTCGATTTTCTTGAGGG
>CAYOFB010000070.1:0-4641 GCA_964403145.1 uncultured Candidatus Bathyarchaeia archaeon | reverse complement strand
CCACTCTTGAACAGCAATAACCTTCTTTACAGACTCCGGATCGTAAAGGTCCGCTTATCATCCTCATAAGGCTCCGAAACCGCCTCAAAAATTCCACGAATACTCTTCGGCTAAACATAAAAGACCAACAAATCGCCACGTTTAACGCTCTCAATCAGACGTTTATTAGCCCTATGAACCCCAAAAAATTTCTCTTCCGTACAACTTTCCAATTCTCTTCATTCGTAACGCACAACCAATAGTTGACCAATAAACAACCTCCCAGGATTTGCTAAAATAAACATAACCCGTTCCCATTTAATAATTTTAAGTACCTACCCCCTTATTCCGAAACTACAAGTCACATGAGACCCGCACGAGGATTACTGTTTTTCACTAAAGTGGAAGTCTTTCACAGCAGACAAGTAATTGTCTGACCTGTTTGTTAACATTTTGCAGTTAAACACAATTAAACGAAAAGGGTATACCATAAGTATGCATAAGCAGTGCAAATTTAAGAAGTGTTAATCACCTTAGGAAGAAAATTTTAAACCGTAACCGGTAGAAGATTCTTCCGTAAATCTTAAACTTCGCCTGTGCAACAAAAATCATGTACGGTGATGTCTATGAGGCTTAAACTTGTAGTTTTACTAAGCCTATTTTTTATAATTTTTGTTGCTTCAATTTCTTATGAAGTTAAGTTTACCACAGAAGCTAATTCGGGCGGATGGACTGGAACAGTCTATATACGGGCTGACGGAAGCATAGAACCAACTACTGCTCCAATCCAGAGAATAGAAGATATTTATAAGTTACTTAAGGATGTTCAAGGTGGAATCGTCATAGAGGCAAGCAATATAATATTTGATGGGCAAGGGTATAGAATAGAAGGAAATTTCACGAATTTTGGCATAAAGTTAGAACATACTTCGGGAGTAATAGTTAGAAATGTTATGATTAAGAGATGCGCAATCGCTGTTTATATAACTAACTGTCATAATATTACGGTAAGTCATCTTAAGATTAGTGATCTCAAGCCTGCGGACGGCTTTTATATGGGTCATGTAGATTCAAATGTAGAGGTCCTCGGAATAGGTATTTATGTGAAAGATTGCAGCCATCTTGTTATTAATAGTAACTCCTTATATTGTTGTATCGGAGGAATTCTTGGATTTGGAATATATAACTCGAATTTTACAGGAAATAGCATACACTCGTCTAATACTTTCTATATAGACGTCTCAACCCATACTGGCATCCCTTATCCCTACGGTCTCAGAATTTCATGTTGTTCGTATTGTTATTTTCACAAAAACTCTATTGGACCCTTTTTTACGAGGCCTGCATTGATTCAAGGTGGCTCAAATGATACGTTCCTTGAAAACGGTTTTAGCACATTGGATATTCACATTTTCAACAGTCAATTTATTCGTAATACTGTCAACTGTCTGACGATAGAAGGAGATTACAATAAAATATTTGAAAATAAAATTGGGGAGATCCATGTTAAGGGAAGGAAGAACAAAATCTTTCACAATGACATTTCTGGGCATGCCTCCTCCTTCCCTAATAACTTTTGGGACGATGGATATCCATCTGGTGGCAATTACTGGGAAATAATAAAGAACAGGGATGGGATAATACAAGGTAAACGCTATTGCGACGATAAACATGGCATAAACCAAAATGAACCTGGTTCAGACGGGATATTCGACTTGCCCTACCTTATATCAGGAGGAGCTGGCATCGACCGGTATCCATTAGCCCATCCTTATCACAGTCCTGACATGGTTATAGAAGCCAAGACCAGCATGAAACTCTATACAGGCCAAACTTCTACTCATACGCTCTCTTTCAGATCAAATACTTGTTATATTCTCCCTCTTTCATTAGACTATAAATGGGTAGATTCTCAACCTGACGAAGTTACCGTCTCTTTTGAAAATAGATCGCTACGACTATATCCCTATACTTTAGTCAAGTCAAAGTTGGTGATAGACGTGTCGCCCAACGCTTCATTAGGGATCTTTCATCTTGTTATATCGGCAAGTTGTGAACTTTTGACAGTATGTGGAATTAACAAAACTCTTACGCGTTCTGTCGAAATCTTACTGGTCATCGCCAAAGATTTAATCCCACCAAAGGTCTTACATTTAAAAGCTCCAAAGTTCGTAAGTGCCGGGCGAAATGTATCTATTGAAGTCCTAGCGCGCGACGATCAGTCAGGAATCGGCAGTATTACCTTAAGTTATTGTTTAAAAAATGATAAAAACTGGAATAATATAACATGCCAAGATACTAACTGGAGTAAGCTTATGTCTGGAGAGATATTAAACCAGATAGTTGAACGGGTTGGAACTATACCGGAACAGATGACAGGATCTATAGTTTTGTATAAAGTTTATATTTCCGACAAAGCTGGCAACGAAGTAACACTAGATAAAAATGGTGAATGTTACTTCTTTTATGTTATAGACGGATACGTGAAAAAGTCGATTCCGAGTACCATTAAATTTTCCATTTTCGATAAAAATTTGAAAAAGGAATATAATCTCAATTTAGATACTACAGTAATTCAAATGATATTTGATGTACAATTAACTATTGAAAAAGAGATTAAAATTGTTGCATCTTCCAATGAAACTGAACCAATAGATCAAAAAACAGCGTGGCTTATTATAGAACCGGAAAGCTCTAAAACTGTGGTGAATGCAAATTTTACTATTACTGTCATAATTGACAATTATGTGCAATCTGTAAATAAGATTATACATAAGACAAGTGATGGACATTTTGGTAAAGGAGAAATTCCTTTCGAAGAGATAGTTTTCTCCTTATTTGATGTTCCGCATATAGGGGAAATGTCTGTTGTTCTTTCTCCCAAAATTAAATTTAATGAGTTGCTAACGATTACTATCGAACATCGAGGCAATGCCTCCTTGAACAATCATGCGCTTCAATGGAATTCGTCAATTGGGAACATTCTTTACATAAAATTTGGCAAAGGAAATTATACAGAAGTTAAACTTCTTAACTCTACGTTAACACTTATAGGCTTTTTTTTGGAAACGAGCTTGGGTGTAAGGCTACAAAGTTTTTATGGGGCAAAAGAATATGACTTAGGCTCGCTTTCATTCTCAATAGACGGAAAACCAATTGTTATGAAGAATGTTCAAGGCAATCTTACTTTATATGCTTTTGTTAAATCTAATGAACAAGCAAGAAACATCAATTGGCAGAACTTCTACAGAATGTTTATCTTCATATGGATTATATTCGTCTTTGCGATAGCACTAACAACTTTCTTCTACAATAGGAAAAAACGAAAAGGATATTCTTCATAACTAGAGAAGAAAGAAAAAACAAATTGAAAAACAGCTCGAAAAAATACGACTAGAACTCACAGAAAAATCCAATACATAACTAGAAGAGATGGCAAATCCAGCTACAAAAAAGAAAACAAATCTCAAGCAAAATAAGAAAAAGGGGGATTTTGCGGGGGATATCGCCAGAAAACTGTAAGTCCAAACTAGACCACGGGCCCTCAGAACGGATAGGGCGGTTCCCAGATATGAAGTTTCAGTTTCCTAAGTAGCTTAACTCCATTTATGTATTTGTAAGAGTGAAGAGTGGCTTTAGAAGGAGTGGACGCTAACCTTGTGCTGGCGGTTGTAGAAATGGTTAAGTGTATTTGTTGATTTTCTCTTAGTTTAAGGTTTAGGAGAAATGTAAAGTTGAGTTATCTAAAGCTTTATGTTTCGCCTTCCATGCCGTTCAGCGGTTTTCAGAAATCCTTCAATAAAGCCTCCTATATAATTCTGGGTGTTCCGTTTGACTTTACGAGTACTTATAGGGCTGGGGCGAGGTTTGCTCCGGCGGCCATTAGGGAGGCTTCACTTAACATAGAGACCTACAGTTTTAGAGCTGGACAAGACTTGGAAGAAGTGAAGCTTCACGATTTGGGTGATTTGGATGTTTTGGCTGATGTGGATGAGACTCTGAAAAGACTTGAACTGGTAACGGAAGAGCTTCTAGAAGCCAAGAAGACTCCGATTTTTATCGGTGGGGAACACACGATAACTCTAGGTGTAGTTAGGGCCTTAAAGAATGCCGAAAATTTAATTGTAGTAAGTTTTGACGCCCATTTAGACCTTCGCAGCGAGTATTTAGGGGTAAAAATCTCCCATACAACTTTCATGAGAAGAATAAACGAGCAAATAAGGCCTAAAAAGATAATAGAAGTTGGAACTAGGGCTGTGTGTCAAGAAGAACTTGAATATGCAGAAAAAGCAGGAATAAATTATGTAACCTCGCTTGAAATCCAAAGAGAAGGCGTGGAGAAAATTAAGGAAAAGCTTGGAAACCTACTCGAAGATGCGCAGAATATATACTTGACCATAGACTTAGACGTGTTAGATCCAGCCTATGCGCCGGCTGTGCAGAATCCGGAGCCAGAAGGAATAAGCCCGTATGCATTACATGAGTTAATCGCTGAAGTTTGCAAAAAGCCAATTGTTGCATTTGATTTGGTTGAGGTTACGCCAAGCTATGACAATGGTGTAACAGCTGTTCAAGCCGCAAAAACAATATTTGAAACTATATGCTGCATTGAAAAGCAAAGGCTGAATCTAGGCTCTTCTTGCTGATTCAGCGTTTATTTTA
>CAYOFB010000069.1:0-4690 GCA_964403145.1 uncultured Candidatus Bathyarchaeia archaeon | reverse complement strand
CCTTTTCAACTCCGAAGTTTTCATCTAGAACTTTGGCTACTGGCGCCACACAGTTCGTTGTACAAGACGCATTTGAAAGTATCGTATGCTTCTCTGGGTCATACTGGTCGAGATTTACTCCCTTCACTATTGTGAGGTCAGGTCCCTTAGCTGGGGCCGAAATTAGGACCTTTTTGGCCCCTGCGGTCAGATGCTTTGACGCGCTTTCACGGTCTCTAAATCTTCCTGTGCATTCCGCGACAAGGTATATGTCTAAATCCTTCCATGGAAGCTTGGCGGGGTCAGGCTCTGAAATTACCTTTATCTCTTTTCCGTTTACAACCAGATTTCCATTTTTAACTTCTACTGTTCCTGGGAATCTTCCGTGTACTGAGTCATACTTAAGTAGATGCGCTAGCATTTCAGGTCCTGTTAAATCGTTTACGGCTACAAAGTCTATGTCAGCGCCTCTCTCGATAGCGGCTCTGAAGAACAATCTTCCAATTCTGCCGAATCCATTTATTGCAACTCTCACAGTCAACTCAAATCACCCATACAATTTTGAATCAGAAATATTCGCGGTTTATCCCTTATAATGTTTTTGCGAAGGCATCACCCATAGAAGAATTTTTCATAAAATTAATATATCCTTCTAGGGTTTAAGCTTATTTCTGTCAAGTATGGGGGAGAAAGGAGAAAAATGAAGAGAATTTTGACGATAACCATTATAGTCTTTCTGGTAATTGGCGTTGTCCCTCTATCTGTCGCTGGGATTTCAGAATTCCAATCTACAACAGGTATAACAAATATTTCAACTACTTCACTAGGGTCAAAAGTTAAAATTTCCTTAGATCCCAACTGTAGCAAAGGAGAGTATCCAGAATGGAAGAACGTGACTGTATACAATATTGATGCTGGACGCATAATCAAGGTAGACATAACTCATCCAGAGGGATTCCAGGTAAGCAAGGTTGTTACTCCCAATGGATGGAAAGTAAATTACAATATTCTAGATAGACTTATAACAATTGAAGCTGATCCTTCAGCGGGTATAGGTGAGGGGAAGCATGAGACATTCAGTATATTATTCAGTGAAGGCCCAAGCGAAGAGGGAAGATATACTTTTTGGGTAACAGTTTCGAACCCGACCATCGGATATAGCGAAACACAAAAGCTAGATGAATTTATAGATAAGACTCCTCCTGAGGTTACAATAATCAATCCAAAGGATAGGCAAGTGATAAAGGGAAGCTTCTACGTTTATGTGTCCGCTCATGATAAAGGCTTATATCCATGTGGAATCGATAGAGTGGAACTATACATAGACGGCAAATTCTATGATTACATGAATTATGACCCAGAAAAACAGTTATATTACCTACGGATAAGCTCGTTGGATGTAAGCGAAAAATGGTATACCATGAAAGCTAAGGCTTATGACAAGGCATATCCAGGAGGAAACTCTGCATGGTCAAACACCGTAAAGTTCTTCTGGTTTGCAAGAACGATAATTAAAGTATACAATAAGTTAATTTATGATGTTTTTGGCGAGAAAGTCGCCTATGGACATGTTTGCAGTTCTGTCGTCGTAGAAGGAACTACAGGATTCAAGCCTAACTCTATCGTCAAAATCTACTTTGACAACCAAAAATTAAAAGAAGTTCCAACCGATGAATACGGAAGATTTAACACAATAATTCATGTTCCTGAGTGCCCAAGAGGGAAACACGTAATTAGGGCTACAGATGGAAACTACTCTGCGGAAGCAGACTTTAAAGTCTATCCATGGATGTTTGGGCCAAACGGTGAAGGATATGTAGGCGACACATTTACAGTTGAGGGGAAAGGATTTGCAGCTAATGTTGAAGTGTTTGTCTACTACCGCGATGTAGCCAAATGCAGGATTCGTTGGGACGAATGGGCAACTGAATGGTGGAACGAAACAGACTATATGAAATGGAATCCAGTTCTTGACAGCGTAATTGTGGCAAAAGTTAAGACTAATAATAAAGGTTCATTCAAAGCAACATTCACAATTCCGGAAAGCTACGGCGGCCTTCACCCAATTTATGGCAAGGAAAAAGGTAGTGGAATACGAAGCGGGTACCCGCCCGATGAGAATCTATGGCCAAATGGACTTGATCAATGTGTAACATTCCATGTGAAAACAAACATTTGGGTAACTCCGAACACGGGCGTCGCTGAACAGTATATAACCATCTATGGCTCGGGTCTTCCAGTTCCACAAGGTTACAGTTTAATAATTAATGATAAATATGTCTACAAAGATAGACAGTGGAGCATTGTATTAGATTTTGGTCCGCATAAGTACTGGATCTGGGAACATAACTACATTTTGAACAATGAAGTTGACATGGGATGGTTAACGGGGACAAGATTTCCAATCTATTACCGAGATTCTTGCTCTTGCTGTAACGAAGTCTGGAATGGAACGCTTTGCTGGGCTGATATAGATTCCAATACACATAAAGGCTCACCGTTCCTCAAAGTTCCAAATCTAATAAACGGTGAGTACGTCATTAAACTGTATTTCTTTGATGAAGAAGCATTGCAGGATGTCTATAATTATGGGGACCAAGAAACATTTACCATAATGAAAGATCCGCTGGTAATTAAGGTTGAAACGGGTAATCTGCACTTCCCAGACGAAATTGTCACTGTCATAATAAAAACCAACGTGGATGGAAGAACAGAGGATGTTTCGCAAATGACGGTAAAATTGTTCCATGAATCGGAATTCATATCAACGTTGGACTGGTCAAGGATAGATGTAGGCCTTTACTATGTAAGCTTCAAGTGTCCAAGCGAGTCAGGAACTTATTTCATAATAGTCTCAGCAGCAAAGCAATATGAGTCATTTACACTTTATGCCGAAGGAACTGCAGGGTTCACTGTAAGCCCAACCCTAAATGGCTTAAATGCACAAATTAAAGAAATTAAAAATGGAATAGTAAGTATAAACTCTACAGTAGGAAACCTTAGTTTTGAACTAGATGACTTAGAAATGCAAATAATTGATATCAAAGGCACCCTAGTCGATATAAAGACGCATATTGGCACTTTAGAAGCGAATTTAACGGATATTGTCGAGAAGATAGTCGCCATTAATGGTACAACAATACAGGTAGATTCAAAGCTCGGACCCCTAGAAATAAATGTGAACGATATCATCAAGGACATAGAGGTAATCAACGGAACGATTAATGAAGTGATCATAAAGACATACCTTGAAGATATCTCTGGAAAAATAGATTCCATCGATGGAGAAATAGCTACCATATCTACTGAAATAGGAACATTAAAAACGAATGTAGGGAATATTAAAGGACTTACAGAGGATATTAGCGGATACGGAGGTATGCAAAGGATTTCAGTAGCATTTTCAATGATAGCAGCATTTGCCGCAATAATAGTTGTTGTAATAGTCTTGAGGAGAGCATACAAGAAATAACCAAAAATTTCCCCATTTTTGTTTAAAATTTCAAGTTTTAAATTTGGATATGAATTAATGCTGCAAATCTCTTAAATTTTGCCTTTTAAAATCCTATTTTCGGTGATAGAACATGGATAAGAAAAAAGTTAAATTTCTACTGTTCTCGTTTGGAATGGCATCTTCAATAGCGTCTGTTTGCACCAGCATATTTATATTGATGCTTAACATATTCGGGTTCTATAGCGTAATCTACGAACCTAACGTGACTCTTGCAATTATTGAGATTATAATGCTAATTATTGCAGCTGCAACATGCTTTCTAGCCACAGAAGTTTATTACGAATACCTACATTCTTAAAATGTTCAGCCTTCCTAATTTTTAATAAAATAATTCCTCGCGGGCGCATTGTGTCCCACGTAACCAACACCCAGCCTCACAGCGGAGCCCAACGCTCCCCTTGGCTAGGCTCTCTCTTACGTGGGAGCTTGCGCCCGCGCCCGCCGTGTTCCATGCCTGGGTAAACCCTCCTTCATCGTTAGACGCTGTCTGGCGCCTTTCTCGGTTGGGTCCGTCTGCATGGAATTGCCGGCGGGAAGGGGCTAAGCCGATAGAAGCCTCATCGCCAATTATTATGGGAAATTGTCTTTAACATAAACTTTTTCATGTTTCCAGATTGATTTCATGTTTATATATTACGTTTTGATCGATTACTATGAGCGTGGGCTTTGGCTTTCTGATTAGTAGTATGGGCTTGGCTAGTATTTCGGAGGTTTTTCCAATGTCCTTTATTGAGTCAACGTTAACTATTTTTGATTCTCTTGGAAGGTTATGCTGCACAGTTTCTATTATAAAGTCCTTGTATGGACTTAGCATCTTCTCAAGTTTTCTCTCAGGACTTTCGAGGGGTCTACGACGCATATAGAGGAATGCTGATACAGCCAATCCAACAGTTGAAACTGCGGATAAAGCATATGATGCGTAGCGCTGATTTATTACATCTTCAAGAATGTCAGTTTCTGTCCGCCTCATCGCTCCGCTTTTTGTCTGAATTAAGTCTTCAATTAAAATAATTTCACCCTGTTCAGTTTTTGTGAATTTTACAGTTAGTACCGGATTAAATACTTGATTTATTATTCCTTCCGAAGTATTAGCTTTGATGGAGAAGGTTGGCGATATCTCGACTACGTACTGTGTTGAGGAGACTCCTGTTTCGCTGTCAAGTTTATTTTTAATAGTGTCCAGTTCCGCCTTGTTGA
>CAYOFB010000068.1:0-4765 GCA_964403145.1 uncultured Candidatus Bathyarchaeia archaeon | reverse complement strand
CATGGGAAGCAGTTAAAGATAAACGTCGTTTCAAAAGGTCGTTGTTTGTTGTTTGCCTCCTGATAGCTCTCTTTCTTGTATTAGAAAATTTGGACGTAGGACCAGAAGCTATTGCGTTGGGGTGCGCCGTGGTTGCTTTGGCTTTCACCGGATTCGATCCGGCCGAAATCTTCAGGGAAGTAGACTGGGAAACGGTATTTTTCATAGCCGGTTTTCTCTTTGTAATAGGAGGTTTAGAAAAAACAGGATTCTTAGCCGACGTTTCAAATTTCATGGTGCACCTCGCCGGAAATAACGAGTTTATGCTTACAATGTTAACACTATGGTTCAGCGGCCTCGCAAGCACCATAGTAAGCAACATAGCAATAGCCTTAACTTTCGCACCTATAATAAAGGGAATAGAGATAAACTCTCCCGCCGCGTGGTCGGCGCTTGTGTTAGGAACAAATCTAGGCGGCGCCACAACTCCCTTCAGTAGCGCAGCATGCGTAATGGCTGCAGGCGCCCTAAAACGTGAGGGAATCTCATTAAGCTTCGCGGAATTCACAAAAATTGGAGTCATAACAAGCTTAGTTCAACTTGCATTTTCAAGCATCTACCTCATATTAAGATTCGGCTTGGTGGTATAGTTGGAGAAGATAAAGAAATTTTTTAAGTTGAGAAAGAAAAGTGAAGAGGAATATGAAAAGGCCAAGGAGGAATTTGAAAAGGCGCTTGGAAAGCCTACAATACACTTTAAGGTAGAAATTCCAAAAGGATATGAGGATATGATCCCGCAATTTATGGAACTAGAAAAAGACGAGAAATTTAAGGGTAAAATTGAAAAGTTAGTTGAAAGAACTCTTAAAAAAGAGCGGAAAGAGAAAGAAAAAGCAGAGGCAGAACCTAAACAATGAAGATGTAGAAAACCTCTATTTTGACAAGAACTGTACTGTGGAAATTTAAACTAGAAAATTTTTCTGAAAAGAAATCTCAAAAACCTTTTAACTCAATCATTAATAAATTTAAAACTACTTTGGAGGAAAGCCTACGACTCCTATGGAAATGATTCTAGAAATACTAAAGGACGGCAAGTGGCATTCAATAAAAGAAATAGAGGAGAAAACAAAGCTTCATGAATTTAAACTTCAAATGGTAATTGATTTTCTCACAAATTTCAACTTTGTTGAAATAAAAAAGGATTGCAGAGAAATAAAAGCAACCCAGGAATTCCTTAAGATAATGAAAACTAAACCTAAGTAGAAATAAGCGATTTTAGGATTTTATAGCTTCTTAAAAATTCCTGCCCCTTCTCAGTAATCTCAAATACTATTGAAGATCTGCTCCTCTCCACAGTTCTACATTTTAGAAGATCCTTTTCCAAAAGTAAATTAAGATAAGATTCCAGTTGACGAAAACTTAAATTGCAATGATACATTAATTGAGTCTTCTTTGCCCCTCCCAGAGAAGCCCTCAATATGTCAGCTACTATGTCCATGCTATCACGATGTCCTCTCCTATTTGGAGCTTTTCTCATATCAGCCTAAAACCACCAAAACTTAAATAATCATTTAGGGCTACTTCTCCCCATTGAAAATCTTTAAATCCTCATATTTAAACCTTCTTAAAATTCAAAATTTTCAGATAAAAGTTAATTGAGGTATATTACGCCTTATTTTAGCTAAAAACTTTATTAAAACTTAAGAATTACTACAAACGTTTATTAAATTTAAAACTCTGCCTTAGGGACTGGTAACGAAAGGCCGCATAAACTTTATTCTCATCGATTAAATGGCCTTTCGCTACCAGTTTTCCCCACAATAAAATAGGGAAAATAATTTAGGTCAAGTTCCTAAATATTCTATCTTCCTTTGCGTTTTTCTCCATGAATACGCTTATACTGTTTTCGCCTATTGAAAGTGATAGAAGTTTCGCCGTGTTTCCTTCTAGAACTATTTTTTCAGCTTCGCCAAGCTGGAAGATTTCTATAAGTTTCTCGGCGGTTTCAATTGTTGCTGATGAAAGCATTGCATAATCTATAATTTTTGTTGGATCTTTCGCGTCTATGGTGGCGGAGCGGGAATTTCTGAGGATATAGCCTATCACTTCAGGCATATCCTTTATAGATTCAAGTTTGGCTTTTAGAATTTCTGTTTCTTCATCTTTTTCAGCTAAAGATGACGCCTCCTCTGGGATTTTTGTCTTCTTTTTCGAAGATTTTTTCCTTGGCATTTTTAAACCTCCTTGGGAATTGCAGGTCTAACTCTGACAAGTTCTCCCTTTTTTATGTCTAAAAGCTCGCAGAGTTTTTCCGGTACTCTTATGATTCCCTTCCCCCTTAACTTTGTGTCCTTTATTGGTTTAACTTTGCATTGAGCCGTTTTTCCTTCAAAGGTTTCTATTTCCACCAGCTTTATGTCCTTTTCATCAAGCATTTCTGACCATTGAGAGAGGATTTCACTATCGATTTTCACAGTGTCCTGTCTTACTAATAGGCCGCCAAAAGTATCCACTATTAGTTGATTTGTAGGTACTGGTGAAAGTTTCGGCTCGGCTTCTTCGTCTAAAACTGGTTTACCTATTTCTTCCGTTATTGTCTTCTCTTGGCTTTCCTCTTTAATCGCTGCGCTTTCCTTTGTTGATGGTTTTTTGAGGGGGGCAGGGGCTATCTTTTCAAGAAGCTTAAGAACCGTCGGTATTAAAACTCTGGAAACAGTTTCCAAGTATTTCATGTCCACGTTCTTGCTTGTCACGGTTGCAAGGTAAACTCCTTCTTGGATGTTCGAAATTATTATTTTTCCTCCTTTTGCATCTATTGTTATCGAGTTTACCCCGCCTATTGCATGCGATTTCTGGAATATTTCTTCAAAATTGCCGACTATTTTTTCAGCGTTATACTTCGCACTTTTTTCGTCCTCTGCGAGAATTTTTCCCTCTTGGTTAAAGATGAATGAGAGTTTTACCTCTGGGCATATGTTTCCGATTTCCGTTAACGCATTTTTTAGAGCGAAAGAATATGTCTCCTCATCTATCATGTCTAGCACCCGCATGAAAATTTAAGAAAGGGAACTAGTAGATCTTGAACAGTATTTTTTCTGGAACACCGTCGTTCTCTATCACTATATACTTTAGGCCTTCAGTGTCTCCAAGCTGATCCATCCATTTTAGGGATTCGCGTGCCTTCTGCAAAGCTAATAGCCGCTCTTGCTGACTTCTAACTACTTCTTCGATTGCTGTTAGTTCATGGAATGGATTGGCGTCCAGCACCACACTTAGATTACCAACACTTATTTCGCCTAGAGTCTCCTGAACAGCCTTCTTGCCTGCAAGCTTCATCACTACCTCTCTTATCTTCTTTGACTTTTCAGCCAATGAGCGAATATCATCCAGTCTACGCAAGTACTCGCCTAGCAGGCTCTTGGTTCTTGAAATTTCCTTTTCTAAAGTTTCAGCTATCTCTGATGCTGATTCATACTCTTTTAACTCTACCACCATTCTTACTTAACACCTCCAAGTTGCATGGAAGTTTAGGGCTGCGCCCCTACCCCCAATCTCAAATTTTCAGTTTGCTTAAGATGACGATGATGGCGCCGTAGCATAATATGTAAACACGTTGCCAGCTTTAGTGACTACACCAACGTTATAAGATTGTCCGGCAGCCCAATTGTAGTTAAATGTCACAGTTGCTGATGTTCCAGCTTCTACCGTCGAATCTGGAGTTACAGTGATAGTTGATACTACAACATCTCCCACTTTAGCACTTGTTATTACTACATCTGCTGTTCCAGTATTCTGAAGTGTTACTACTATTTGCTTGTTGGTTGCATTAGTTCCTGTAAATTGTACACCTATTATTCTTACTTGTTCTGAGCCACCCATGAATCCGAACGTTAATGCTCCCATCCATGCTGCTACTGCGATTGATACTGCGACTGTTACTGCGATTAGTATGATTGCTGCGACGACGGGGCTTAGCGCCTTCTTACTTCTAAACAGTTTTTTCATTCTTTTATATTCCCTCCTTTAGGGTTTTCATGTGATTTAAAATGCAAGCTTAAGATTTAAATCTTACGACTTACGATAATAGATTCAAGAAAAATACCAATAACCCAAACCTCAAAAACGAATTAATCAACGACCCAACTCATCGAAAAACCTAAGCAAAAGCCTAGCTACCTTCTCGCCAAACTCAGTAATAACATAATACTTCTTCAAAGGATCAATAGGAACACTCCTGGCGAGCCCCAAATGCTCAATCTCCATCATTCTAGCCCTAAAAGTTCCGTCACTCAAAGTCAAGTTTAGGCTTCGCATAAACTCCTTGGCTTCCTTCCACTTTCCCCTATTTAGATACAACAGGAAAATGCAGTCTATGGCATGATCCTTTTCTAACATAGCCTTAATTGCCGAAAGTTTTTCATCCGTCAATATATGTTTAACCTTCTCCTCCTCAGCCAATAGAGATTCCCCTTTGCAAATCACTAATGTAGGTTATTCCTTAAAAGCATTTAACCTATATTACGATTTCTTACATGTTACTGAAGACGTTTCCATTCAGAAATGGTAATATCCCTCATAATATGAGAAATAGTCCTTCTAATCAAAGACCCGAGAAGAGTACTATACGGAAAGAAGAACCAGACATGAATTCAGAAGCATAACGCTGAGCGGAACCCTTTATATAGTTATTATCGTCTCCATTAACCTATGATTTCAATTATTGGCGCGGGTAGAGTTGGAAGCGCTGCAGCCTTCAATATTTTACGCTACAGGATAAGCGATGTAA
>CAYOFB010000067.1:0-4861 GCA_964403145.1 uncultured Candidatus Bathyarchaeia archaeon | reverse complement strand
GCGGAAGGCGGTGAAGTTGTAATATTATAGTAGACGCTATTCCAAGGAACTTCCTGTCCTCTCACGGTTATCATATCAATGACTACATCACGGCCGCCGATATTTATTACAACCAATGCGGCTTCAGACCAGCCATGAGTAGCGTTCACCCACACATGAACCTTCCTCACTGACAAAGCTTCTTCTTGAACTCGTGTAGAGGTTATGTTGATGGCATAGTAGGTTACAACAGTGGCTAATAAAACCGAGACTACTAGTATTATCAACGTTGTTACTACTACGCTTAGGGCTTTAACGTTTAAGCTAAATTTTCTCATAGATAATCGCTCCTATCATGCTAAAAATAAAATGTATTTCTTTATGTATGTCGGTTTGTGTGTCGCTTAGAATTACGCAATTTAAAAATAGAGATTGGAGGAAAAAATTTTTCTTATTTAGTTCTATTTTTTAGCTCCGTTACTTATTTTACCTTCACTTTTATCTTTTCCTTACAGCTTGAATTCCATAGTTGAGTGAAAAGTTTGTATAGGGTTCTGGTTAAAATTTCATAGTTCGTCCAGAGGACTGTTGTCCTATTTTTCCTTTTTTTCTCGTTTAAAGTTTTGTTTCCATTTCTTTTTAATAAGAATAAGAGTTCTTCCCTATCTGAAATCATCAGGAACGGAATATCATCAACCTCCACTATTCTGTGCTCAGCGTGTTGGAAGTTCATTTTTTCCATAAAGAAAATGCTTTTCGGAGATTTTCTTGCTAGCAGCCTTACTGAAGTCCCCTTTCTTGATAATTCCTCAAGTTTATCCAGAAAGCCTGAATGATATAGTCTTCCTACATCATCTTCCGTTAGAAAGATGCAGACTTCTTCTTCTGTTCTACTTAGAATTTCATTTGCCTTCAAATTTATTTGCTCGTCACCTTCTAAAATCTGGAAAACTTCCTTCTTTTCAACTTCAAATTCCGGCCTTGGAATTGAAAGCCAAGCGTCTAGCAATTTCTCCTTTTTCTGTTCGAGCATTTTTAGCTTTAACTTTTTTGTTTCTATTAGGATGTCTATGGCTCTTTCAAATGGTGTTGCAATGAACTTTAGCGGTTTCTCGAAAACAGATGAAACCAGCCCCTTTTTCTCTAAGTCTCTGAGTATTCTGTATGTTTCTGTTCTGTGCAGTGAAAGAGCTTCTGATATTTCGCTTGCCTTCTTTTCACCTACTCTGGCTAGGAAGAGGTAGACTTTTGTTTCATTTTTAGATAATCCAAGTTTCATTAGGGCTTCTTCTATTACGTTAAGTGATTTTAGGGCTTCTCTATCTTGCTTGATTATTTTCCATAGGCCAGTTTTATTGTCATAGAGTCTTATGAGGGCACTAGTTTTTTCTACAAGTGTTTCCATCTTTAAATTCCGTCCTTAATTCCGATTCGAAGTTAGAACCCGTTTCAACTTCTATTTTATACTTCTGAATTCAAAATATGAATTTGAAGTAAGTTTACGTAAAGGCAGCAACGTCTGTAGCGACAAGCCATATACAAATTCTCTTATTCAAAACTCTCACACAAAAAGCTTGGAGGTAAAACTTTGACAGAAGAACCTACTCAAGAGACTGGAATACAACCTGTGATAGAAACTAAAACTTCTCCGCCAGAAACTCAAGAAAAGGAAGAATCTACCCAATTCTATCAATCCTCAGAAATTCTAGAGGAATCAGAATATTTAGACGAAAAGGAAATCGAAAAATTGAGAGAAATAGAGAAAAAGCTTCAAGATGTGCTCAAAATGATCGAAGAAGAAACCATGCAACTTAGCGAGTTTATAATGGAGGAAAAAAACCTAATAAATGAAAGCTGCGTCCTTCTAAGGAATGTATTGAAAAAATTAAAGATTTCATTTAAGCTTCCGCCAAAAATTATAAAGGCTCCAAGAAAGCCTAAAGAGGTAATACTAAACGAGGAAGGCCACCTAATACTTGTCTTCGAAAACGGCGAAGTTGCATCAAAGCTTATTGAAGAGTATCCTCCAGAAATAGTGATGTCGGTTATCTGGGAATTACTGCCCGGACTGGCGAAATCAATAAAGATTTACAGAGAGAAAATAAGCGGCAGGGTAAGTTTCTTCGAGAAGGTCAAGCGGGAACTAAAGAACTTATTCAAAGTTTTCTCCGCTTCTGAAGGAAAGGAAAGCGAAGATGAATATGAAAAGGACGTAGGAGAAACCATAAGCGAATAAGCGAAGAGGATGAAACTTGGATTATATGGGTACGGAAATAAGAACTTTCTATTCGCTAAAAGAACTAGAGGAAGCCATTAAAGAGCAGGTAGAATTCTACAGGAGCCTCGCAGAGGACTACAGTCAATGGCTAGGCTCTTTCCTGCGAGATTATGAGCAAACATATGGAGATGAAGAATGGTTTAAGAATTTAGCAGCGTTTAACAAAACCCTCAAAGTTAAGAAGGCTCCTAAAAAAGCTGAGAAGAAAGGAAAAAAGAAGAAAAAGGAAAGCTCCATATGGGTAGACTACAAAGAGATAATGCTTTCAGCATCTGAACAGGGAGAAGCTGAAATCCTCTTTGAGGCAATAGAGAAAATCAACGAAAAAATTGAACGTCTAGAAAAGATAAAGCTGGCCGTAGAGGACCTAGAGAAAGTGGGCCTTGGAAAGGATATTCTCTACATCACGTATATCAATGATGGAGTGCCCGAGAAAATAGTTCTGAAACATAAAAAGGGCGAAGAATTCGGAGAAAAATTCAAATTTATCGCAGATTTCTCGGTTTCAAAGGAACTTGAATTTTAAACGGAGCTATATTCAATAAAGGCTTTTGTAAACTTCTTCATTAACTCATATGGTTCCTCTACGACACAGCTAAATCTGAAAAACTTTTTGACTGCGCGACTTTTCACGCCTATTCCTAGCATTCCAATGCCGAGACGTTCCAATTTTTTAACCATTTGAGCAAGTTCGCTTTCTATTTCCTCATAGCCTGAAGGAAAGAAATCTGAAACGACAACTATTACTTTTGACTCTTCAATATGCCCCTTTAAGGCTTCAAATGCTATCTTTATCGCATCTGGAATGTAGCTCATCCCTCCATGTTTTAGCCCGCCGATTCTCGCCTTGACTTTGCTTGAAAATGTTTCGGAAAAGTCCTTAATTATGTAGAATCTGTTGTTGAAGGCGTACATTGCCCATGCATTCTGATTTATTATTAGATTTTTGGCGACTTCAGCTAGGCAGAGGGCGATGTCTCGAACTTCGCCTGTGAAGAATTTTAGGCTTCTGCTCGCATCGACAAGTATGACCCAACGATCCTCTCTTGTCTGCAGTTCCTCACGGACGAATATGTCCGTTCTTTGGCTTTTGCTTGCAATCACCTGTATAGCCTCCTGCAAATCAACCAATCCAGCTTCCTGGCGGAAATCTTCACCAGTAACGTTTCTTATAAGCCTCAGTTTTTCAAGTATTCTTCTAATCGGGCTTCCTAATAGCATTCTGCGGCGCAGATATTCCGTATAATCCTCCTCTGGGAATTCATAGGCTAAAAACTTCGTATCCTTTCCTAATTCCTTATATTTCGCTATTATCTTGTTTTTCCTTTCCTGACTTGATTTCCAGTTTGAGAAGATTTGAGAAATGTCATCTTTATAGAATGTTTCAATGAAAATTTTTGTGTCTGGCTCTCCTTTTTCTGGTTCCAGAATCTGATATGCTTTTTTTGCTATTTTCATTATTAATTCTTCTTCTGGAACTTTTTTGTAGAAAAGGGAGTTTTTTCCATGATTATCTGTGTAGGGGAGGGATGGAATTTGGGAGGTTTCGTCAAATCTGGATAGAATGTTATATATACTGTCTGCAACCCCGATTTTTTTATCGATTAAGGCTTCTAGAATCTTTTCTGTCTCCTCGCTTTTCTCCGCCATCTTAAATGATTCATAAGCTTTATTTTCTAGTTCTTTGAGCATTTTCGATATTTTTTCTGCTGTTTCTATGATTTCCCTTTTTATTTTTATTCCCTTTACTTTTCCAGCAATGCCCTCTGAGAGTATTGCTGCGCGGAGAATAAGCGGTTCCTTTCTAATATGAGATGCTGGTTTCAGTCTTAAATATGATATGGCATTCGCAATCGCAATTTCTGGAATTAAAAAGTTCCACTTGGCTTTTAGATAAGCGTTCGCAATTGCATCTTCCGTTACGCAGATTGCGAACATTGCATTTTCGATGTTTTTACGTCTGATCCATTTCCTATAATGGTTATAGTTTGATACGACTACGTGGGCGCTTAGATGATAGGTTGAGGCTTTGAACATTTGCCATAAAACTCTTTTGTGGTGATCATCGTCAAGGTTTAGGCGCATACCTTGATAGGTCACTGTGTTATTCCCAGTTTTTCTCGGGGCTGGAATGTAGAGCACATAGCCATAATTGTCTATTCTGAGTTTTGGATAGGTTATTTTTTCGCGTAGTAGCACCTTTACATCTTCATGGTTTTTCTTGGTTATTTGGAGGGTTAATGTCCATGCGTGGTCAAAGAAGACCATTCGCCCTGCCTGCCTATCCCCTGCCGAAGACCGAATAGACCACTCTTCTCACGGCTTCTTGGATTTCTACGTCGTCGCTTGTCGTTCCTACAATGGTTTCTTCCGCCGCTTCTTGCGGCGTGCAACCATCAGCAATCAAAATTGCCCAATTTATTAAGTCGCCTGGCGACGGCCCGTAGGGTAAGTCGCCGTTCTTGTATTGTCTTCTTAGTTCAGCGCCTACTTTTACGATTTTGTAGGCTGTTTCCTTGTCTATTCCGCTTCTTTTCATTACCAGTTCGACTTCGTCTGGGCATATTTCTTCTCCTACGCTTAGATAGTCAAAGTTTATCCATA
>CAYOFB010000066.1:0-4865 GCA_964403145.1 uncultured Candidatus Bathyarchaeia archaeon | reverse complement strand
CTAACAGACTAACTTAACCTATTTAAGAAGGAGAATATTTATGCATTTTAAGGTAGAATGCCCCGGTAGCTAAGCCCGGTTATAGCAGCGGCCTCGTAAGCCGCAGGTCGCGGGTTCAAATCCCGCCCGGGGCTCCACGGATTAGTCCGAGACCTTTCACTTCCTCTTTCTGAAGAATTTGAGGCCCTCATGTTCGCATACGTATTCAAAGCCTGCCTCTATTAATTTGGCGACTTCTTTAGGAGTTTTAGCTACTTTGCAGATAAATTCATCGTTTTCCTTGAATTTGGCTAGGTGGGTGTAAATCAGCGTGTTCTTTATGTTTCTGTGGCCGAGAAGCCTCATGACGTGCAGGATGTCTTTGGTTTTGTAGTATTCCATTGTGGCCTTCCAATGTCTCACCGTGTGGAAGCTGATTTTCATTATTCTAGGGTTTCCAAGCTTGTGAGCTACTCTTTTTCGTTGTTTTACAAAGACACGTCTTAGACTATCTTGATTTGCGTAATGGTCAAAAATTCGCTCTCCTTTTTTAGGAAGCCTCTTTAGCATCTGAACAAGTTTGCTGCTGATCTTAAAGATTCTGGGGTTGCTTCCTTTTTCAGGGTCATTAATTTTTATGGTTTTGTTTTCAAGGTCTACGTCGGTCCATTTTAATTCGAGGATTTCACCGATTCTAGCAGCTGTTTCCTTTGCAGTTTGAAGAATCGTTGAGATGTACTTTCCTGTTCCAGCTATTAGGTCGTCGATTTCTCTTTCTGAAGGAATAAACGGCAGTTTTCTCGTTCTTTTGTAACGGGGTTTTTCCCAGCTGATTCCTGCCCATTTAGCAAATAAATCATAGACATACACCATGGTTTGTTTCTGAGAGTCGCTCCATTTTCTTTGTTTTGCCAGTATCTCTTTCACACTTTCAGGGTCTAACAGATTTGCTCCTAATTTTACGAGTCTCCTTAGTTTCTTTCCTCTACTGATGATTGTCGACTCTTTGTAGCCTTCTTTCCTCATCCACCATAGAAACTGAACAATTTTGCCCCTCAGCTCGGCTTTCTGGCTTTTTTGTTGAGTCTGTTGTTGCATTAGGGCCCTTCTCCTCAAGGCTACATTAGCCTTGGCCAAGTTTTTCGCTCGGCTTTTCCGAGCGCCTACTTGGCAATTAATAGTCTGCCCGTGCATTTTTAAATGAGTCGTATGAACCGTTGAATCATGTCTAGGCTTGTTGGAGCGTTCTGAAAAGCGGTATCCGCAGTCTCTGCAAAGCCATCGTTGAATTTCTCCTTTCCAGGTGTAGCGTTTTCCAGCCCGCCAGAGGCGTGTGCTTCCGCATTCTGGGCATGCGTGGGGGCGGGTTGAATCTCTGGCTGGTCGATGGCTTCTCTGCATTTAAGTCAGCCTAAAACTCTAACTCGTCTAGCTCGTCATGTTTGATGGGTTTTGGCTTCCATCTGCGGCGTCTTCTATCTATTGGAATGTGGAAGATTCCGAGTTCCTTGTAGAGTAGCGCCTTTACGTATTGCGATGGGCTTAGATTGAAGAGTCTGGCGACTTTTTCAAGCTTTTCCTTCGCAAATGGGTCTATTCTGAAGCTTATCTGATGCCGTTTAGATTTCCTCAAAATTTGGCGTCCCCCGGCTTTCGCATGCGTTCAACATTGCATTCTGATGATGATTTGCTGCTTTCATGCTTGCGCCGGCAAACGTCTATGCTTTGCTGGGGTGGGTGTAGCGAAAGAGTCATGTCAGCGTTTCCTGGTAGCCTACGTTCTCCACTGCAGGTTTGGCTTGTCTCATGCTTTTTGGAGGGCTGGCGCGGGCGGAGTTCGACCCGTAACCCCGACCTCCCACTGCTTAAACCCGCTTTCAAATTTGAACCTTCATCAGAGGAAAGGGCCCTTGTGGAGGACCAGCCTTTCTCCATGCGCCGTTACTCCTCTGGAAGCAGCTTCAAAAGCCGGTTCAGCAGTTTAAGCGCTTTCTCTCGTTTCTTCGCATCCTCAATATAGTCTATGCGCTTCAATAATGGAAAAATCGCCTTCTCCTTCTTTTCTCGCTTTTTCAAGGTCTCCATGGCTAGCCGCTGCTTCTCTGTGAGATGAAAACGCCCTATCCCATCGACTTTTATGATGCCGGCTAGGCTGAGTTCCCTTATCATTTCGCTTGTGGTTTTGAATTTTAAGCCGAAAGTCGTGAGCATGTGCGCCTGAATGCTTGTTAGGGTGCAGCCTTCAGGCTCATGGCTGTTGATGAAGGTTAGCAGCTCCATCAATCGGCTGTGCCGCTGCGTTGCGCCGTCTGGCACTTCAGTGCTCATCAGCTTCACCGTTTAAAGGCTTTCTTGACTTCTACGGCTGATATTGGAGAAAAAGGAGAGTTTTGCGGCGCATTCTCAATTTTAACGATTCTAAACCAGTTCCTATACATTTTCTCCGGGATTCCACGATACCACTTCTGAAACAGCCCAAGCAGCTCCTTGGCTGTCTCTATCCCAGCAAGCCTAGCATCCTCATCAGTCAGCTCTCTAGGATCCACCTCTTCAGTCTTGTAAAACTCGATGATTATGCCCTCATCCTTTGGGTGGAAACGGCCTCCGCTGAAAACCCTATAGCGTCCCTGCTTCCTTGTCTTCCGATAGCTTACCCTGGGAGGCTCAGGGCTGCGTAAGCGCTCAACTAGGCTTCTGATGAAGAATATGCGTTTCAACGGCGGTCCCCCTCAATTTCCCGTCGATAGCATCGATGAATCAAGGTTCTAACTACGTCTGTGTTATTAAGAATGCCTAGCTTTTCCTTAAACTCCAGGAACTTCCGCAGCGTGTCCCCTTGCAGTTTCACTTTTATGGTTAAGATTTCTTCATTCATTTTTGGTACCTCAGAGTACTTTATTTCCCCTAAGGTACCTTAAAAGATTTTCCACACATAAACCCCGAAACCTTAAAACCCCCAAAAGCCATACTAGGGAAGGGTGCGAACATGGCACAGAAAAAGGAAAAAGAAACACTACAAATCAAAGTCACCCTAACCGGCGACATGATAAGACGCTTCCTAGCAATAAAAAAGCGCTACGGCCTAGAATCCAACGCAGACGTAGTACGCCTCTTAATCACGCTTGAATATGAAAAAATCGCTGGACGCAGAGAATAGCGCTCAGCCGCGGAGTTTCCATCTGAAGTTTGTTGCCACGCCGGCTTTTATGTCATCTATTGCATTGTCAATCTCCTTAACCGCCTTCTCTATGGCTTCAGGATCATTCTTCAAATCCTGCAGCAGCATGCGTATCCAGGAAAGCGCTTCAAAGGCACCCCTCACATAATCATGCATTCTCCCATCCCCCTCCCGGAATCTTCACCTTGAAAAGGTGTACGCTTAAAAAATATTCGCAGATACAGAATCTCCAACTAGCAGAGAGAGATGGGTTAAAGTATTCTGAAATAGAAGAATTTTCTAGCCTTCTCTTCTAGAATTAACCTCTATTCAGCCATTTCAAGAAAAGCCTAAATCTGGCTTTTCTATTCAAAATAGGCTGAAAGCTCGGAGAAATTAAATATAAACAAATAGAGAAAACAAAAGAAACAAAGAAAAAGAAAGAGAGAATACACACATACACACACCAAGCAGCGGCTCAAGAGCCTTGAACGCCAAACAACTTTTCATTAAGAATTTCCAGTCGACTGGAAAACTGTAAAATAGGGAAGTTTCTAGGTTTTTCTGTTCTTTTACGCCACAAAATTTAATGTATGGTTTGCGGAGTCCAGTTTCAGGCTCTATTAAGAAGTTTCGGCGCAACTATTTCCTTGACTTCTTAAATTCCTTCAATCCAAGCTTTAAAAGATATTCGACAAATGTGCTGCGTTTCTCTCGGCCCCTAAGCTTTTCAATCTCATTGAAAATCTCGGCTTCAACAGTAACCGTCAAATAGACCTTCCTAGTCATTTCCCGCCCATTTTCTCTTCCAAAGCCTCAACTCGACGCTCAAGTTCCAAAACACGCAATTCCAAAGGCTTCCTCCGCTTCAAAGCGTCAAAAACCATCCTAACAATCTCAACAACAGCCTCTATTATATCCCTAAGCTTTTCAGGGTCCCTAACCCACTTCTTGGGCCGCTGCTCACTCATCAACTTATCAATAAACTGCTGGATTTCTCCCTTCAAGTCAGGCTGAATTACACCCATAGCCTTCAGCAGGTTAGTTAGTACCCCGCAGGTCTGCGCAATCGCATGAGCCACCTTAATCTTAACGCTCCTAGCAACCTCAGGCGACTCCAATATTGAAACCATCTCTTCCAGGCTACGCCTCAAGCTTCTAGCAGCCCTAGCCCTAAGCTGCATCAACTCCCGCTCAGTAAGCTCCTCAAACCGCTCCTGGCCAGCAGCCTGCTTCTGCAATTTCTATATCCCCCCTCTAGACTCAGCCTTCAGCCTTTTTGCCGGCGCCGATAATCGACAAGACCTGCTGCAAAGTCCCCCGAATATATGGCATGTCCCTCTCTATGGCCTTGACGCGATCTTCAAGCTCACTTATCTTCGCAACCACTGCCTTAACATAGAGGTCAGTCGCCAACTTAACCGGAATTTTCACCTCTATGAATTCCTGGCCGCCCAAGTTTCGGCGCAACCCCTCTAGGCTGTTCTCTTCCTCAACTTAAGCCTCTTAGAATGTCCATCCAGCAGCCTCTGAACAAACTTGCAGCTAGTAGCAAACTTCTCGCCATCAACGGAGACAATCACAGCCTTGCCGCTAGGAGAAAGCTCCATAACAACTTTCTCAACCAATTCAAATTTCACCAAGCCCTAATTTGCAGAAAACAGCCTAAAAACCTTATTCAAGAAAAAAGGGGAAATAAAAGCCGAGCTGAAGCCCAAAAAGTGGCGAC
>CAYOFB010000065.1:0-4879 GCA_964403145.1 uncultured Candidatus Bathyarchaeia archaeon | reverse complement strand
AGGAGCATGGAATTGATTGTATAATTGATGGGGAAGCCGAAAAAGTTGTTGGAAAAATTTTTAGAATGGCACTGAATGGCGAGGAGCTTCCTCAATATTATGAGGTAAGCGTTAAGGAAGTGCCAAGCCTTGAGGAAATTCCAAATATTGTGGCTCCATCGATTAATGGTCTAATTGAGATTGGACGCGGATGCCCGCGGGGATGCAAGTTTTGCAGCGTGACTTTGAGGCCTTTGCGTTGGTATCCATACGAGAAAATTATGCAAGAAATCGAAGTGAACATGCCATATACAAGATGGGCATGTCTACATGCGGAAGACGTCATGCTTTACGGCTCAAATAATGTGGTTCCAGACGAGAAAAAACTGATTAAATTGCATGAGTTGGTTCTTAAAAAATGTGATGGAGTAGGATGGAGCCACTGTTCACTCGCGGCGGTCGCATCTAAACCTAAGCTCCTGTCAAAGATTTCAGAGATAATTCTCCAAAAACAACAATGGTGGGGTGCAGAAATAGGCATAGAGACAGGCTCACCCGAACTCACCAAGAAGGCGATGCCAGCTAAGGCTCTTCCATTCAAACCCGAAGAGTGGCCGGAAGTCGTTAGAACAGCTATGGGCCTAATGCATGATAATATGCTTGTTTCCGCATGCACGTTAATTGTCGGTTTACCAGAAGAGACCGAAGATGACTTAGTTAAGACCATTGAGTTAATAGATGACTTAAAAAATGTAAGAAGCTTAATAGTTCCGCTATTCTTTGTTCCTATGGGAAGATTAAAGGATAAGGATTGGTTCAAAAGGGAACAAATGAATGAATTGCACAGAGAATTACTAATAAAATGTCTACAGCATGACCTATACTGGGTTAGAGACCTAATCAGAATGGCTTTCCACGGAAAATTTTACAGTATAGCCTTAAGATTTCTATATGACTTATTCGTAAAAATAATTGAGCATAAGGCTAAAAGCCCCAATATTCTCGGTAAACCCGTTGTAACTGCAGAGAAATAAAATTTTAAACGGTTCTTGCTGGCGAGTAGAAGTCTCTGTTCAAATATCCATTTCTTATTAGCCATTCAGCCTGATTTCTCTTGTATCTCCATATTATGTCGCCTTTTTTGTCCGATTGAAAATCCCATGGAGAAACCAGCACTATATCGCCCTTTCTTATCCAAACTCTCCTCTTTAATTTTCCTCTCACCCGGCATATTCTCTGCTTTCCATCCTGACATCTAACTAGGATATGGTCTCCTCCAAGCATTTTGATGGCGATTCCCATAACGTCGCTTCCCGCGGGAAGAATTAGGTTTTGTAGTTGTTCTTCAGACTTTATTTTTCGCTTGCCCAAACTTATTGCTCCTAACAGTAAGTGGCAGGCGCTCTATTTAAGGGCATGCATAAAGAGGGTTATTTTGTTTTGTAGGAAAGTATTTCGTTGGTTGGAAGAAGCCTTATATATGTTATCTTACGTATTACTATTCAGTATAGCCTTGAAATGTATACCCAGCCAGACATATAGAAACTATGTAAAATGAAAAAGTGTAGAACAAAAATACAGAAGGGAAGAAATTGATTAAAAGCGAAGGCCAAGAAGTAAGGTGGACCATAATCAAAAGCATGCTAGACGAATTCCCAGAGCTAAGACTCAAATGTCTAAAATACATCCGCGAAACAGAGAGACGAGAACTAAAAGCCTTAATGAAAAAATACCTACCTGAAAAAATCTTCAAAAGAGTATTGATTCTATACAACGAAAAAGACTGCTACTGATTCGATGAAATTTCTAAAAATCTGGTTTTAAGCAGAATAGAAATTATAATTAGACTTATCGCTAATTCTGGCAGAATATAAGTTCCATTATAGATGGCGGAATAAATTATAGGACTCATTCCTTCAGGGGCATAATCAGCAAAATAGATTACACCAGATACAAAATGGCTAAGAAACCTACCAGTCATTCCGACAACTACGCCCAGAAAAGGTGCCCTTTCCCTAAAGGCCCCTGCCAAACCTAAACATCCAAATGCTATCGGATAATCAAGCAAAACTTGAATTGGATGAACAATGTAGCCCCCCAAGGGCCAAATCGACCATTCCATAAACTGCACCAACCTCAATTCCGCTCCTTAATCCATGCCTTAAAGCAAACCATAAAAGCGGAACCATACTTCCCGCAGTAACGGAGCCTCCATACGGAAGTCTATAAATTTTAATTTGCCCGAGAACAAAAGCTAAAGCTGCAACAACTGCACCTTCGGCTAAAACTCGGCTTTCAGAAGCTGTCTTCATAAGCTTTCCCTCTTAAAAGCTTTTACGAACCTATAAATTTGTTTACTTCGCAAATGAAGAAGCTTTCTTACTTGGATTTAGGGCTAAAATTAACAAGAGAAGCGAATAATTTTCGTTCGATTACAAACTATATAAGGGATGCCACGTAACTTATTTCAATAAGCTATGGATTGTTTGATTTGAAGAGTTTAAAAACCTCTAGAGTAGATGGTTTTAAGTCTAAACCCATCATTGCCTCATCTACATCTTCTATATCCGAAATTATGGGAATCCTCAAACATACTAACGCATATGAAGTCTTTATCCAAGAGGGAGATAAAGTTAGCATAATTACTATAAGGGAGATACTGAAGGCCGCAGACATCTCCATGAGGGCTTCTTCACTCATGTTTTACATTCCTAAGCTTTCGCCTGATGATACTGTTGGAAAAGCCGCCGGACTAATGAATGATTATAGGTTGAGAGCCTTACCAATAGTTAGTGAAGGAACTATTGAAGGCGCCGTTACTGTCCAGTCCTTATGCCGTGCTCTCCTATCGGTAAGAACGTTTAGAGGCATTAAGATAGGTAAGATGATGACAAGAAAGCCGATGACCATAGATAAGGGGGAATCTGTATCAAAGGCCCGCAGCATCATGCTCAAAAACGGCATAGATCATCTACCTGTTTTAGATTCAGAAATGCTCTGTGGAATCATAACCTCAAATGATATAGTTCTTTCCATGTTTCCTAGAGAAGGAATAGAAAGAGGCGCATTCGTTAGCGCACCGTCAAGTCATCTGGACATCAAGGTTTCGGGTTTGATGGATTCAAACGCTCTAGTATGTGATCCGAAAGAAAGAGCTTCGGCCGTATTAAAGAGAATGATAGAGAATGAGAAAACCTACTATATAGTTCATCATTGGCGTGAAATTCAGGGCATAGTAACCTACCGAGACTTTGCCTTTTTCCTAGCCGAACCGGAGAAGCTGGATATTCCAGCATACCTAGTGGGGCTGCCAGACGACCCATTTGAGGCCCAGTTAGCCAGAATAAAATTTATGAGAAACGCCAAAGCCCTACGTAAATCTTTCCCGAAAATAGAAGAAATACGCTCAACAATTAGAACCAGAGACATTTCAGGGGGCAGATGCAGGTACGAAGTTAATGTTTTAATCAGAATGGTGGGAGAACGTTACATATACTCGCAAGACGGCTGGGTGCTCCCTTCAATCTTCGACTCAATCACAGATAAGATGATGCGACTTTTAACAAAAAAGCGTAAGAAATGGAAAAGAAACATAAGAAGGTTTCCTTAACATCTTACCCTTCGCATCCAGTTAAAGTAAGCTCCTAAATCGAAAGATAGAATTAAGGATGGCTCAACATAGCAATGTAAATAGCATGCGTTACAATTTTTGACTTCCTCCCAGTTGTATTTTTTCCATATTTCCTTAACGTCTTTATGCAGAAGAGAGGCGTAGCTTTCATATTCTTGCCGAACATAACAGGGCATGATTACATCGCCTTTCGGTGACACGTTAATAACCGTCCATGGTTTGCACTTCCAAGATTTGGCGCCTAATAGAACTTTAAGGTAGCTTATGGAGTTTACGATAGGGTATCCTTCTTTTTTCATCCGAATTAGTCGATTTATTGTTTGTCGTAGGTCATTTATTGGAGGAGTAGAAACGCATGCATCTTTATATTCATAGGCTAACGTTAAAGAAATGCCTACGTCAAGCTCTTTTGCTAGCTTTACGAGATCTTCAATTTCGTGGACATTCTCTTGAATCATTGTCGTGTTTATGGTAACAAAAGCCTTATTTTTGCAGGCGATTATTCCTTCAATTGCATTTTTGAAGCATCCGCGGACGCCTCTAATTTTGTCATGAGTATGTTCTAAGCCATCAATTGAAACATAAATTACACCGTTAATGTACTCTGCTATTTCATCCACCCTTGCCTTAAGAAGCATTCCATTCGTAACTAGACTAATATGCATACCTAACGATCTCGAGAAAGCAAGAATTTGAGCTATGTCCTCTCTGAGTAAGGGTTCTCCACCTTCAAATGCTATTAAACATACTCCAGCCTGGCGCAACTTTACCAATATTTTCTTCTCTTCCTTAAGTGTTAGTTCTGGCTCCTTCCTCTTCCAGAAGGGACACATGACACATCGGAGATTACATCTATAAGTTACCTTGTGTCCGCAAAAAATTGGAGATTTAAGTCCAATAGAATTCAAGAATAAGCCCTTGTAAAGCCTTACTCCAAGCGACAGCAACCCTAAGTAGTAGTCTAATCCTTTATGTGCACTAAAGTAATTCTTAGATCTTTTCTTATCCATCTTTTCTCCCTAAACAATGTGGATACTAATGAATATGGCGTTTACTTATATTTACTGGACGTGTTATGTTTGTGAAGGCTTAAGTTTAGAATCTAGGATGGAAATTTAATAACCCCATTTTAGGCTGATTGATTTGTCTGCTTCTTTACTCACTTAAAATGGTAAATTGGCGCCGGGGAGGGGACTTGAACCCCTGCGGGCCGTCTGGCCCACCGGCTGACTTGTCACGGCCCCTATTTATGCCATGCTTGATCTCGAG
>CAYOFB010000064.1:0-4887 GCA_964403145.1 uncultured Candidatus Bathyarchaeia archaeon | reverse complement strand
AGCCTACTTCTAGCAGCTGCTTTATTTCTTCTGGGGTTGACGCAACCTTTACGGTGAATTCGTCGTTTTCTGATTCTCCGAATAGTGTCTGTTCGATGTTGACGTATATTTCTGTGTTTTCCAGCCTTTTGTGGCCTAGGAACCGTTTGACGTAGAGTATGTCCTTTGTTTGGTGGTATAGCATGGTTGCTTTCCAGTGTCTGAATGTGTGGAAGCTTATTTTGAGCAGTCTCGGATTTTGAAGCTTGTGCGCGAGTTTCCTTCTCGTTTTCTGGAATGTTGATTTTAGCGAGTTTATGGGGCCGTCTCCAAAAACTTTTGTGCTTTTCTTTGGTAGTGCGCCTAGCATTGAGATTAGTTTGGGACTTACTTTCCACATTCTTGGCATCGATCCCTTTTCAGGCTTGTTTAGCGTTATTATTCTTCTTTCGAAGTCTATGTCTGTCCATTCTAGCCGTTTGGCTTCTCCTGCTCTCATAGCTGTTTCTTTTAGCAGTTGAAGGAAGGCTGAAAGTTTTCTGCCTGATCCTGCTATTAAGGCGTCTATTTCGGCCTCTGTGGGAATGAAGGGGATTTTACGCTCTACTTTGCATTTGGGTTTTTCCCACGATAGGCCTATGAACTTTAGGAAGCTGTTGTAGGCGCTTATCACGTTATATCTTCTGGCTGAGCTCCACTTCTGCTTGGCAATGACCTCCTTGACTGATTCGGGATCAAATAGGTTGGCGCCCCTTTCTGTTAAGACTTTTAGTGCTGTTCTGTGAAGGCGGATGGTTGCCTCCGAGTAGCCTTGTTTGTGGAGATGGAACAGATATTCAAGCACTTTTCCCTTTATTTCGGCCTTCTGCTTATCTGCGGCCCCCGCAGCCCACTTTTCGGCTTTTTCTAGTTCCCTCAAGGCCTCCACGGCCTTGGCCGAGTTTTTCGGCTGGCAATCCCAACCGCCTACTCGGCAATAAGAACTATCCGAACTCTTCCTTTTAGAGATTTTCGAGGGATCTGAAAAGCGGTAGCCGCAGTCCCGGCATATGTATCTCTGAACTTCTTCGCCGTTGGTTAAATATCTGAGGCCATCCCTCCAGACGCGTTTTGAACCGCATACAGGGCATTTGACTTCTCTGATTTCAGGTGGCATTGCTGCCCGACCTAAATGAGCTTTTCAGATCTGGCCAGCAACTCCTTGACTTCAGGGTCGAACGTTTTCTCGTATACACGGATTGCCTTAGGCAGAGTTTCTCTTAGGCGTTGGAGGAAGAAGTTTCTGTCTCCTTGGCCCTTCTCTAACTTTTCAATTATTATGGTTAGGTCCCGCTTTACGAGTTTAAGTTCGATTTTTTCAGGTAAATTTACGTTTATTTGTCGGCTTCCAGGCTGAAATATGTTTATTACTGTCTGGTATGGAAGCTCGCTTGCATGCACCTGCATATATTCAATCCATGCTTGAACGGTTGCTTCGCCAACAGTTTTTCCAAGCCTACGGCAGAAATCCTTGAAAACTTCGTAAACTTCTCGGATTGTCCTAAGGGAGATTTGGCTGTTCCCCAAGCTTATTGTAACTGTCTTCTTCTCTTTATTATAGTGTAAAGTTACATTGCTTACATTGCATGTTCTATATGTCTTGTCTTTATCGTCCGGTTCGAGTGGATAGAAATGTTTTCGGTTTGCATTCATGGAAATCTTCCTTCAAGTGTCTTTCCAAGCAGACAGTAAGGCTTCTGCTTATAGGCGCATTTATTTTGTAGTTCGCACTTTACGACTTTTCCGGCTTCAAGACCAACTCGAGTCTTATGGACATTTTCAAGTGTAATTTTCACTGTTTTTTGAGCCTCAGGGCACCATTGTTCAATTTCCACTTGGCTTCACACTCCGCATTTTGGGCAGAAACGCCATTTCTGCTTCATTCTTTATGCCACACCATCTCCTTTTCGAACTCGCATTTACCTTTAAGTGGACATTTCGGGCAGATCGCGTAGTATTTGAATCGCATGTTTTCTGGCTCTGGCGGAATCAGCCTGTCACAGACAACTTTTCCCGCTACTAGTGCTCTAAGATGATTGGCTACCATTTCGCTGGTCAGTCCGGTTTCAAAGGCTATTTCATGAATGTTTAGGGGTCTAGATGCAGCGTTCAAAACGTTTAGAATGCAAACTCTAGTATAGGCGGCGAACTGTCTTCGTCTGATTCTCCAGTTGGGAGCTGGAATAACCTTTTTCTCTAGAATTTCTCGTTTAATTTCTTCAATCCTGGACGTTTCCATTCCTCCTTACTCGGGCTTATGGGATGCAAAGAAGATTTCGGCTGGGATTGAAGACAAAATCTCTACGAACCTTTCATTTTCGCAGAATTTGATGATTCGTTTAAAAAGTTCGTCATTTTCGTCGTTAAAGGTGTTAATATAGCCATATCTTCCAACAACAACGCGAACTTCAACGCCGTCGATGGTTTCCCTCACCTGATATGCGCCGTGACGGCACCATTTTGCGTGTTCCTCGATGTCGTCCCAATGCTTAACCAGATCAACCAAGCCTTAACACCCTAAATTATGTTGAAACAAAACTTTATGGATTTTCGGGTTCCAAAAGTGCACAGTGTGCAGTTCAGACCCCCTAAACTGCACAGTGTCAGAAAACGGACATATTCAAGCTTAACAGAAATGCCATCAACTGCATTGCCTCAGCTTCGCTGAGTTTCTCTAAAAGTTCTTCCAAATTCAGCTCATAAAGTAATATGGCCAAGTACGCTTTGGATGTAAGGGCGTAAACTGGAGCCATGAATCCAGCTTTAGTTTTTCTTCGACCTACACAAGATAAGTAGCCTTTTCGAACAAGTCCTTTAACTCTACGGTTAATGACCGAGTAAAGTTTTCTTCGAAAAATAGTTTTCTTTCTGATGTATTTGTATATTTCGTAGACAGTTAACGGACCCTTAAAAGCGAGAGCCTCAAAAATAGCCCTATTAAGTTTGGATCCGCTTCCCCTGAAAGCCGAAAGCCTTATTCCCTTCCCCTTATGAGGCAAACCTCGCTGACCACAATATCACGCGAGGCCTGAAGTCTTGACATTTTTAGACAAAAACTTGGTATCTAGGGGCTATATTGGAAAATTAGTTCTGCCTGCAGAAATGCTTTATAGCCGAAACGCTTCTGGCAGCTAATATTTAAGCTTAATTTACATTGCGTTGTCAAAATTGGGCGTTAGATGTTGTTAAAAGATCCTTTCTAGAAAGGGGTCTTTTCTGCATGCAGAAACGATTTGACGGGGTGACAGCACGATTAGAAGTTTTCCATTCACCTTTTTGATGTCCATTTTAAGGTCCTTGTCTAACAGCCACTTTACCCTATCCTGATATTTTTTAGGTATTTCTATATAGAAACGTTCATATGCGTAGGTGTATTTGCCGTCTAGATACTTTTTCTTCGCTAGTCTTCGCCGTATTTTGACCAAGATTTTACCTCAAAATGAGGATTGTTGCTAATTTTCCTCGGTTGCTACGTCTTCTATTCCCTTCTCGGTTATTCTGAAGAGGCATTCTCCTTCTGGCAGGTATGGCGAGTCTATTAGTTTGGCTACTCGTGTTGATCCCCTGGCTCTGCGCAACCATAGCCTAGTGTTGCTTGCATGTGCAAGTATGTTTCCGCCGGTGGGATTTTCCGGCGCACCGTAGTAAGCTATAGGGTTGGCTTGCGCCTGGTTTGTCACAACTACTGCAAGGTTGAGAACTTCAGCAAGCCTTAACAGCTTATGCATATATTGGTTAAGTTTCTGCTGTCTTTCAGCCAATAGGTCTCGACCTATATATTCACCTCTGAAATGAGATATTACCGAGTCAACTATTACGAGTCTCACGTTGTTTTCGGCGCACTTGTCGAATGCGTTTTCTAGCAGGAACATCTGATGATCTGAAGTGTACACTCTTGATACGATTACATTCTTTAGTGCTTCTTCAGGGTCTAAGCCTCTATTTTGCGCTATCTGGTAAATTCTATTTGGAGAGAATGTTCCTTCAGTGTCGAAGTATAAGGCTGCCCCTTCGAGTCCTCCCATTTCTTTTGGCATTTGAACCGTTACGCATAATGTGTGGCATATTTGGGTTTTTCCCGTTCCGTATTGTCCGCTTAATTCGGTTATCGCTTGGGTTTCTATTCCTCCACCGATCAGTTTGTCTAGAGCTTTACTTCCAGTGGTGATGCGGAGTCTTCCCTTATGCATTTCCCAAAGCTCCTTGGCTGTTACAAATCTAATGCCGACAAGCTCGCGGGCTCCATCCACAATCTTTTTGGCGGTTTTATACTCAAGACTGGTTTTGTTTTGAAGTTCTTTTATTGGAGTAACCGCCAATGCCTCAACGCTTGTGTATCCGGCCTTTCGCAGTTTTTTTGCGGTCGCTTCTCCAACGCCTTTAATGTCTTCGAGTCTCAAGCTGTTTCCTCCCCCATTCAATGTCCTTGTCAGCAATCTTCTCCCAGCAGCGTTTGCATATCGGAAGCTTCCGCCCAGAAAACCATATGTAGAGCTCTATTTCGGTGCTTTTACATTTTCCGTTCCAAGGATTCTCACAGTGTTCAGAGGCCCTCACGGCTGTCGCCTCTCAAAATCTTCTGAAAACTTTTGATTTTGAGCTATGAAATGTTCAAGAACAACTTTTGCGTCGTTCCATGAAATGCATGACTTGAATTTACTCCAATATTCAGGGCTGTTCCGCCTAATTATGTCGAGAAGATTCTTTCTTTCAAGCGTTGTTAATTGGTCGATCTTAGTGTTTTCGAGACGTTTTGGGGAATAAATGGTTGAAATTGTCATTTTCTCCCACCGGCAAAAATCAGGCTTCTTTACAGGATTATTTAAGGTGTTTGTCGATGAGCATAGTAGCTGAAATAGAGAGAGTAGG
>CAYOFB010000063.1:0-5085 GCA_964403145.1 uncultured Candidatus Bathyarchaeia archaeon | reverse complement strand
TAATTCAGAGTCAGAATTATATACAGATTCAGACAAGTTTAAACAAGGGCAACGTCACAAACATCCATTAACCAGAAAAATAATCAAGCATAAGATGAAAAACATAAAAGTCCTAGACAATTTTTAAAAACTAAATTCTGAACATAAGCGCAATTTGAAGAAAAATTAACAGCTAGAAATATATCTGCATGTTATAAAACGTTAACTTATAATTTTAATCCATTAAATACGAGGTGTACTGAAATGGTTTGGTGGAAGGAATCTTTTGAAAAAATAAACAGCGAACTAGAACTAGTTAGGAAAAAGAGGGAAGCATTAGAAAACTTGCTGAATTCGGGAAGAATTTCTCAGTCGACATACGAATACTACAGCAAAGAACTTGAAGAAGCTGAAAAGGAGATAGAGAACAGGCGGAAAGCATTAATTGAAAAGATTAATTTGAAGATGGAGAATTTAGAGAAGCAGCTTCAAGTTTTAGAGATGCTCTTTGCAGATGTGGAGATTTCCCATGCCGTTGGAGAATTGGACGATGAAACTTACACCCGTCAAAGGGATACGCTGGCTGCAGGGCTGGATTTTGCAAGGAAGGAACTTGATAGTTTGAAGGAATTTACTTTAAATCTCGAAACGCCAAGTGTAGAGCAAGCCTCTGAGCAAGTAGTTGTAGAAGCTGAAGAGCAAGCTGCCGAGGTTACAGCTGAAGGCGCTGTTGAGGAACAGGTTGAAGAGCAACTTCCAACAGAAGGTGTAGAAACCATCGAAACGCCGCAAGAACAGCCTCCAGAAACTTTTGAACAACCGGAAACCCCAATTGAAGAAATAACATTTCAAACAGCGGAGGGAGAATCCGAAGGAACAGAAGGACATGTTGAAACTCAAGGCTAAATCCTAAACCTCCACATTTATTTTACATAGCCTACGCAAAACTTTCTAGTTTGAAACCCTATTTCTAGTTAGGCGCATAAAATGAAGTTTGGAATAACCTATCATGAAAAGCTTAAGCAGTATGATTTAGGGCCGGGACACCCATTTAGAGGAGACAGATTTGAAAATGCTAGAAAACTTTTCGAGGAAAAGGGCATTTTCAAAAATCCAGATGTCACTATTTTAAGGCCTAAACCAGCTGAAAAAGAAGACTTACTTCTTGTGCATGAGGAAAGTTATGTTAATCATATTTTCGAGCTTGCTGAGCAGGGTAAGCCCTATGACATTGAAACTCCGGTTTCACCTTCCATACTTGAGGCGGCTCTCTTAATTGTCGGCGGAAGCATGCTTGTCACAGAAATGGTTTATAGGGGAAAGCTAAAGCGTGGAATATCTCTTGGCGGGGGACTGCATCATGCTGGCAAAAATTATGGCGGAGGATTCTGTCTCTTCAATGATGTTGCAATAGCCGCCCAACATGCTAGACAAAGACTTCACGCTAAAAGGATACTTATAGTCGATTATGACGTCCACTTTGGAAATGGGACAAGCGACATATTCTACTCTGATCCCCAAGTCCTATTTATTTCCCTCCACCAAGACCCTAGAACAATCTATCCAGGAACGGGCTTTGTTGAGCAGGTTGGGCGTGGAGCCGGAGAAGGCTTTAACGTTAATGTTCCGCTTCCGCCTGGAACAACCGACAGTTTGTATCTTAAGGCGGTAAGGGAAATTGTTGTTCCCCTAGCTAGGGAGTTTAAGCCGGAAATAATTCTTGCTAATGGAGGAAGCGATCCACATTTCGCTGATTCGCTTGGAAGTCTAGCTCTAAGCGTGCAGGGCTTCTTTAAGCTTGCTAGGCTGCTCGCGGAACTTTCTGAAGAACTTTGCAGTGGAAGACTCGCTATGATGATTGGAAGCGGATACAACCCTGAAGTCTTGCCTTCATGCTGGTATGCTCTTGTCGCCGGAGCCTTAGGGCTTAGAAGTCTGGACGTTACAGATCCATATCCTCCGCCAGCTGAGTCTCCATGGACGAGAAGAAAGGCTGAGGAAACTTTAAGGAGGCTTAAGTCAATTTTGGGCAAGTATTGGAAATGCTTCTGAGAGGAGAGGATGAATAAAATGGAGTCTATAGAAAAAGTGCGGGAGAATTTTCCAATAGTTAAGAATAAGATTTTCATGAATCACGCTGCGCATTCTCCGCTTCCTAAGCCAGTCTTTGAGTCAATGCTGGAATATTTGAAGGAAGCTTCCGAGCAGTGGGTTGCAGAAACAGACCTAGAAATAGCGAAAAAACTTTTTGCAAAACTAATCAACGCAAAACCAGAAGAAATAGCCTTTGTTCCAAACACTTCAACGGGCCTAAACATAGTGGCAAACATGCTCGACTATGGTGAAGGCTCAAATATAGTCACAACTGACTTGGAATTTCCTTCGGTGGTATATCCATGGCTTAGAAAAAAGTTGGGCGTGAGGGTTAAATATGTAAATAATGTTGACGGGAAAATTCTGCATGAAGATTTTGAAAATGCTGTCGATGATGATACGGCTGCAATAGTTGTAAGCCATGTAGAGTATGCAAATGGCTTTAGAAATGATCTGAGCTTTTTATCAGAATTGGCCCATGAACACAACGCTTACTTGGTTGTGGACGCCATCCAGTCGGCCGGTGCAATCAAAATTGACGTTAAACGAGACAATGTTGATTTTCTAATTACTGCATGCTATAAGTGGCTTTTGGGCCCCTCTGGCATAGGATTTCTTTACGTCAAGGAAGAACTGATTGAAAAGTTTGAGCCTCCAATGGTTGGCTGGGCAAGTGTTGAGCCGCAAGTTTTCGAAACAGTTGATTTCTGGGATATATGGAATTTGAGGCTTTCGAAGACGGCGAGCAGATTTGAGGTTGGAGGCCCAAATGTTATAGGTTGCATAGGCGCAGCGGCGGCTCTCAAACTAATACTTGGCTATGGGATAGAAAAAATTGAAAATCGCATACTGAGCCTAACAGATTATTTGATTGATAGAGTGAGAGAGGCTGGCTGGAAGCTTCAAACTCCAGAAGAGAAAAGTTATCGGTCTGGAATAGTCAACTTTTTAGTAGATAAGCCTATGGAAAGAGTTGAGCAGCTCGCTAAGAAGGGAATAATTGTTTCTGCTAGGGCTAACGGCATCAGGGTCTCGCCTCACTTCTACAATACTAGAGAGGAAATTGACCGGCTTGTTAGTGAGCTTCTAAAGCAACAGTAGGATTTCAGCCAGTGTATGGTTTAAACTTCCATTTATCTAGCTCTAAACAAATTTTTCTCATGGCTTCAACGGCCTTTTCCTCAGGCAACACCATCATGACCTTACCTATATGCTTGCAGAACTGCTTAACGGGAATGCATCTGCTCCAGTCTGCACAGTCATGCATGACCACCTTATTTTCAAAATCAATCAGAATATGGTAGTCACGAACCTTGGCAGTTATGCGCCTATCGGAGAATTCCTCTATTGAAACTTCACTATCATTTATTGCCTTCGCCCGCCTTAGCCTTGAATCGTCCATGAAAAAGCCTATAAGCCCTTTAAAGCCTAGCTTCTTTATTTGTTCTGGCATGTAAGCGGCTAATGTTCTTCTTTTAGGCGGGGTAGGCAGAGGCTTGGCTATTTCAGTCTTAAAGTAGCTTTCTATTCTTTCCTTAACCTTTCTCTGCTCGGGACTTATTATTCCGAGCATTTCTAGGGTTTGGAGGCAGTTTTCAACAGCATAGGCGTGAAAGTGATTGTTAAAGTATCCGTAAACAGCCTTTGTCTGCTCGGCTGCTTCCTTTAACTTTGGTATCCATGGTTCAAGCTCCTCTTTTCTATAGCGATAGTAATACCATGGTCTTTCTCCTTTTCCATGCCACCTAAAATAGGCGATATCCGCCGTAACATGAACTTCCGGCGGCAGCAAAGGCTCATCAACAGCCGTGTAGGCAACATTATACTTTTCAAGAAGCCTAAAAACTTCGTCTTTAAGCCATGAATTATGCCTAAACTCAACTGCAAACCTAAACTCTTTCGGCAAAATAGCCAAAAAATCTTCAAGCAATTTCAAGTCTAACTTCAAGCCGGGAGGAAACTGAACAAGCAAGCATGCAAGTTTTCCCTCCAAAAGCAATGGTTTCATCAAATCGCAAAACTTGTCCAAATCTTCTTCTACGCCTTGCTTAACGTCAAGCTTCTTCTTATGAGTGATAAGTCTAGGAAGCTTGGCTGAATAGATAAATTCCGGCCTTGTATATTTTAGCCAGCCGTAAACAGTTCCTTTAGTTGGATAGGCATAAAAGGTCGAGTCGATTTCTGCAGTGTCAAAGATCTTCGAGTAATAGGAAAGCTTACTTTCCTCCTCACTAGGATAGAATGGGCCTACCCAATCTTTATAGCTCCAACCCGAAGTACCCAAATAAATCTTACCCACAACCGAACACCAAATAAAGTTAAGTAACGCCCCAACATAAAATGTTAGCTAGGCGTAAGAAATTGATTTCTAAACAGGAAGCCCTAAAAATGATAAGGAATACAAGCAAATATTCTCATTCTCTTATGGTTTCAGCAATAATGCGCAGGCTCGCCGAAAGGCTTGGAGAGAATGCGGAAGAATGGGAAATTGTTGGTTTACTCCACGACTTAGACTATGACCAAACTAGAAATGATATGAGCAAGCATGGAATAGTGGCAAGTGAAATTCTAAAGGGAAAACTTCCTGAAACCTGCTTATACGCAATAAAGTGTCATGATTATAGAACTGGATTCAAGCCTAAAAGCAAGCTTGACAATGCCCTAATAGTCGCTGACACGCTTGCAGTTATAATTGAGTACATTAAGAGGAGCGGGAAAGAAAAATTAAAACCAGAAGAGGTTAAAGAGAAAATTCTGAAAATTTCAGAGAATAAACCCTGGCTTAAAGACAATCTACAAAGAATAAAAAGGCTAGGATTAGCCGAAGCTGAAGCAGTCAGACTCCTCATGGAATTCGTATAATTTAGAAGATTCAGAATCTTCTCTTCGTTTTCAAAGCACTAAAACATTTTTTATATTAGTAATGTTGAATTTAGAGTGGAAAGGTCATGGTCATTCGAAAAATTAGGAAGAGAGATGGAAGAGTAGTAGATTTTGACCCAAGCAGGATTA
>CAYOFB010000062.1:0-5131 GCA_964403145.1 uncultured Candidatus Bathyarchaeia archaeon | reverse complement strand
GAAACGTCGTCCTAGACCTGGACGGAAAGGAGTCGGAGCTTGACTATGAGAATGTGGCCATGCTTGGCTCGAACATTGGCGTGAACCAGCTTGGAAAAGTCGCTGTTCTAAATAGATTGGCCGATGAACTTGGGCTTGACACAATTTCCCTTGGAAACGTGATTGGCTTTGCAATGGAAGCCACTGAAAGGGGGCTTTTAAAGGATGGAATAGAATGGGGAGACTTTGAGGCAACAAGACGGCTTATAGAGGACATTGCATACAGAAGGGGGCTTGGCGACCTGCTGGCTGAAGGAGTCATGCGGGTAAGCCAAAAGCTTGGTGAAGGCTCTGAAAGGTGGGCGATGCATGTTAAGGGCTTGGAAGTTTCAGCCTATGACTGCCACACAGTACCCGGAATGGCTCTTGCCTTCGCAACCTCGCCTATTGGCGCACATCATAAGGACGCTTGGGTCATATCTTGGGAAGTAAAAACTGACAGGGAAGGCTACACCAGAGCGAAGGTTGAGAAGGTTATTGAATTTCAGCGGATTAGAGGCGGAATGTTCGAGGCTTTAGTCTCCTGTCGGCTACCCTGGATAGAACTCGGATTCCCGCTTGAATATTATCCGAAGCTCTTGAAGGCTGCAACAGGCTTCGACTTTACACTTGAAGAATTAACGGCTACTCTTGGCGATAGAATCTATGCGCTTATTAGGGCTTTCTGGATAAGGGAGAAAGGCGGATGGAACAGAAGCCATGATTACCCACCCGCACGCTGGTTCGAAGAACCATTAACGAAGGGGCCGCATGCAGGCAAAAGGCTTGACAAAGAAAAGTTCGACCAGCTTTTAAGCATATATTATGAGGCTAGAGGCTGGGATACACGGGGAATTCCGAGAAAAAGCACATTTGAAAAACTGGGATTAACTGAAGTGGCAAGCGAACTTGAAAAATATGTTTCCTTGAATCCTTAGGTTTTGCTAGCCGAAGAGTGCTCCTAGACCTTCGAGGGCTGCCTCTTCCTTCTCCTTCTCTTCTTCCTCTTTCTTCTCCTCTTCCTTCTTTGCCTCTTCTGTAGGCGCTTCTGCGGCTGGAGCCGCCGCCGGAGCAGCCATCAAGGTCGGCGCAGACTTTATTGCCTCTTCTATGTCGACTTCCGCGAGGGCTGCAACTAAAGCTTTAACTCTTGCCTGGTCGGCTTCTACACCTGCTGCCTTCAGAATCTGGGATACATTTTCTTCGTTAATTTCCTTTCCTGCCTTGTGAAGGAGCATTGCAGCGTAAATATACTCCATACCCATGTTCATCATTCTCCCATTCTGAAAGTTGAATACTTACATTTCAACTTTTCGCGTAGGATGTTTAGTTTTAGGCTAAACCAAACTATATAAACATTGCTGGACTTTGCTGGACTTTCGCTATTCCTCTTCAAATTTTATTTTTTGGCTTAGGCTTAGGGCTTCCGCGTAGGCTTTCCTTAACAGGTCCTCTATTGTTTCTTTCGTTGGCACGGCGGCGTTAACCGCAAGTGCATAGGCCTCTTGATGAGCCTTCTGCAGCAGCAAACCTATGTTCTCTGGCATTGGTATCGCAGCGTTAATCGACAAGTTGAAGGCATAGCTATGCGCTTCCTGTATGCTCTTTCTTATCTCTTCCAGGTCTATTGCTAAGTCTTCCTCAAGGATTATGTGGCCGTCATCATAGACAACTTTAAGCGAAAGACCAATCTCCACAGCCTTTATTCCAAGCTTTGAAAGAATATTTGCCAGTTGAAGCGAAATTACCTCTCCCTTTCGGCATACAAGCGTGTCTTTATTTATCCAAACGCTTCCAGCTTCGATTCGCGTTGGAATCCCCACTGCGCTAAACTGGCTTATAACTGGGCCCGGCGACAAGCCGGTATTTCCAGCCGGAACTACAACATCGAATGAGGCTTTGTCGCCAGCTTTTGCAATGGCCATTACCTTGTTCTTTTCAAGTAAAAGTGAAAGCCTAAACGGATTCATATTCGTGAAGAGGAAAATGTTCGGCCCGGTCAAATATTCTTCGAGCTTTTTCAGTTTTGGGTCGCCAAGCTCGTCTATGGCGCGTTTAACAAGCGTGTTCTTAAAAACCTTCATTACAACCTCTTTTTCCAGCTTCCGCTTTAACTCCTGAAGCTGGGCAGCCCTAACCTTCTCTAAACTAGCAATTCCAATAACCCTATACTGGGAAAGGAGCTTCTTAATCTCCTCAACCTGCCGAGCTTTCTGCAATAATACTTGCTGTGAAGGCATCACTCATCGCCTAAGGCTTAATCTTAACTGGCTCCCCCATTGTAAGCTTCAAATAGATGGAACTAATGTTCTTTAGGCCCCTTTTAAGTTTGCCCTCTAGACTATGAATAACAGCCAAAACATTCTCAGCAATCTTCTCATCATCCATGTCTTCAGTTCCAACCTTACATTGAAGAACCGGCTGACCTCTGACCCTAACCATAACTGTCCGCCTTCTTCGCTCAATCAGCGGTGCAATATCAGCGCCTGGCGGAACAGGAGTCGGCATTTTTCCTCTAGGCCCAAGGATCGGGCCTAAAATTTTGCCTACAAGAGGCATTAGCGGCGCTTCAGCCAGGAAGAAATCATATTTTTTTGCTATTTCCCTCTGCTTTTTCTTGTCGCCAGCCATTCCTTCTAATTCTTCTCTGGTTAAAACGTAATCTGCCCCAGCCCTTTCCGCCTTCAAGGCCATCTCGCCGGAGGCAATAACGCAAACCCTCATTTGCTTTCCAAGCCCATTTGGAAGCTCAATTGTTTGCTGTATTCGGCCTTCAGGCTTTTTAGGATCTACATCTTGGAGGTTTATGATCAATTCTACTGATTGAGTAAAATTTCTCTTCTTACTCTTTTCGCGAACCTGCTTCAATGCTTCGATTATTGTTTTCTTGTCAAGCGGCATCGCCGAGCCTCGCCCTTTCACCTAGGATAGGCTTTTATAAAAATGTTGCCGAGCCTAGCTGGCCTCCTCCTTCTCAAATATTTCGTCATATTTTCCCTCGTCGATTTCCCTTTGAACTTCTCTCGGATCTTTATTCTCGACAGTTACTCCCATGCTTACGCAGCTTCCTAAAATCTCCTTAGCAGCCTTCTTCAAATTCTTGGCCAAAAGCTCTGAACTCTTCATCTTCGCAATCTTAATAACTTGCTGAATTGTCAGATTTCCAACCTTCTGCTTGCCCGGATCACCTGATCCCTTCTCAATTCCTAGTTCTTTGACAATTAGAGCTGAAGTTGTTGGCGTACCGACCTCAACTTCGAACTCTTTAGTGTCAACATCAACAATGATTTTGACTGGGACTTTCATTCCGCCAAAATCCCTAGTTAACTCATTTATCTTGTTGACTATGGCCATCACGTTTACGCCAAGCGGACCTAATGCTGGACCGAGCGGTGGGCCAGCTGTTGCTTGGCCTCCTGGAACAAGCGCCTCAATGGTTTTCTTTTCTCCCATTTTATTCACCCTTCTTTGCCTTTTCAACGAGTTTTACATAGTCTGCATGAACCGTTATTGGTAGGGTGAATGTAGCTTCCAGAAGTTCAAGGGTAACCTCGCTTTTAGCTTTATCTATTCTAGTTATTTTTGCACGCATTCCCTTGAAGGGGCCACCAATAACCTCAACTATATCATTTTCGTCTAGTTCTTCAATAACTGGTTTAGCAACTATGTAACGTTCTATCTCTTCAAAACCCACCTTCCCATAGGGCACCCTTGAACGAACATGTTTTATTCCAGCGATTGCCTCTTCAACGAAGTGGGGCCCTTCAGCCTCTATAAAGACGTATCCTTTCATAGCCTCCGGAACAAGTATTGCCTTTATTGGAAGATTTTTTAACTCAACCCTCGCGGCAATCAAGTTGGCTACATTTTTCTCCTGCCCAGCAGTTGTCCTAACAGCAAATATTGATGTGCGAAGCATCTTTTCGGGTTTTTCCTGTTTTTCCGCCTCTTTATTTTCCATAAGTTTCCATCCCACATTTATGTTTGAACGGCTGGAGAGCCCAGGAGAAAGGCTATGAAGGATATTATGAAGCCTATTCCACCTACAGCAGCTATTCCTATAAAGCATATTTTTAGTGATAACCAAAGCTCACTTCGGGAGGGCTTCCTAGCCATTTTGAGCAGCCGCGAGCATGAAGATAGAAAGGATCTTAAACCCATGGTTAATCCTACTAACTCAATTCTAATCAAATATAAAAACATTGATGATAAAACTAAGCCTACACCTTCCTAATCTCTAATCCCAAATTCTCCAGCTTCTCTATTAAGGGCTGCTTATCAGCTCCCCTAATTCCCTTCCAGTCTAGAACCGCCATTTCAACTCTTTCTAAAGTCTTCTCAATACACTGCTTCAAAACTTCAATATCGATCATGCCGATTATATGCTTCGGAATAATGTGCCCAAATGCTACTTCCTCTGTCAAGGCCATCTTCGTAAACTTTTCGTTATAATGCGGGCCGCCGATACCCAAAACGGTCATACACTCCTCTTTGCTGGTTGCAGCTTTGATTGCTGCATGCGCCACAGCCTCGGCCGCCTTTAAATCTCTCCATTGCATAAGCGAGCTTCCTAGCTCCGCAAACATTGTGGGGACATCAAGCGAGGGGCCGTGATGGGTGCATTCATAGCAAACCGCATATTTGAGGTCCCATTCTAGCCTCAGCCTCTCCATTTCTTTTAGGGCGCTCCTCATGGCGTTGGCGGGAGAAACCGATACTTTTTTGGGCAGACCGCCATAGCTTGCATCTTCAGTTAGATTTCCTGGGGTATGCACCGAAAGTGTAGGTTTTCCGCTTGCGCTGCTATGTCTTGAAATGTAGATGATCAATTCCGGCTTGAAATAGTCTGTTATGTCTTGGGTGTATATCAAGTCTTTTTTAGTGTAAACTAGCCTAATTTCGCGGTTTCGAAGCTTCAAGACATAAATTGGATTTTCATCAAAAATATCCGAAGTCTCCTCGAAGTCATAGTTTTCAAGCAGTCTATTGGCTATGTTCACACTTGCAACATCTTTTTCCGAAGCTATCAATAGAATCAAGTTTTCCGCCTCTGCTTTATTCGCAAAATCTAATAATCGCGAAGCCTTAAAAGGGTTAACAGTCTAGGCTTTAA
>CAYOFB010000061.1:0-5295 GCA_964403145.1 uncultured Candidatus Bathyarchaeia archaeon | reverse complement strand
CGGCGTGGAGCCTTCCTCTCCAAAGGCGGTGAAACGACTAACCTGCACTGACCGCCAAAAGCTTATTCTAAACAATCAACCAATGGAAGTTTGGCATGCAACTACTAAAGGCAACAAAAGAAAATATTCGATTAGCAGCTGAAACCATAAAGAAAGGCGGACTAGTTATCTATCCAACAGATACGGTCTATGGACTCGGATGCAACCCATTCAATATTAATTCTGTAAAGAGAATTTTCGAAGTTAAAGGAAGAACCGAAAAACCACTGCCCATACTCGCCTACAGCATAGAAGATGCACAAAAAATAGCCGAATTCAACGAAAAGGCTTTAAAAATTGCAAAAGCTTTTTGGCCAGGCCCAATAACACTTGTTCTTCCCAAAAAAGCAAACTTACCTGACATAGTTACTTGTAACCGCAATTCTGTTGGTGTGCGTGTTCCAAATCATAAGGTTGCCTTGGAGCTCATGCAGCTTTCCAACGGTCTTCTGATAGGCACAAGCGCCAACAAGACCGGCAGAAAACCTCCGGAAACGGCTGAAGAGGCAATTAGGCAGATAGGCAGCGAAGTGGACGTTGTGCTTGATGGAGGAAAAGTTCCGCTCGGCACGCCTTCGACAGTCGTCAACCTAACAGCCGAGACTCCGATAGTTATTCGAGAAGGCCCGATAAAGCTAGGCTCCATCCTCAAAGTCTTAGGGGCTTAGCTTTTTAAGTCTAGCATGCTCTATTGAAACTTGGGAAAGCATATGCTCAAAGACTTCAATCTTTTGGTTACAACTACCCGTGGAAACGAGGATAATGCTTGCTCTGAAATATGGTATTTACTGAAGGAAATAGGCGACGAAAAAGCTGAAGTTGACAGAACAGGAGTTTCTGGCCTAATAGCTGCGAAAACAAGTTTGGATCCATTCGAAGTGATAGTTAAGCTTAGGGAGATTCTAAAGGAAAGACCCTACGAGTTCCGCTATTCACTGCGGATAATTCCCATCGAAAAAGTTGTGAAGACGAGGCTTGAGGAAATAGAAAAGGCCGCGGAGGAACTCGCTCCAAAAATAGGCGAAAATGAAACCTTTAGAATCACTGTTGAGAAGAGGTTTACAGAAATTTCTACCAAAGACGTAATTGAGGCTGCTGCTTCTAAAATTGAGAGGAAGGTAAATTTGGAAAAGCCGGATAAAATCATGTTAATTGAAATAATCGGAGGCCTAACTGGAATTTCAGTTATTAGGCCCAACGACATAATCTCAGTTTCAAAGGAAAAGTTTAGCCAAGCTTAACGACGCGTAACAAGTAGAGCTACACGTTCAATAACTAAGTCCTTTAAGGCTTCCTTTTCCAAACCTTTCCGTTCAAGCTTAGCCTCAATTTCCAAATCTGAAATGTTAAACAACTTCCTTATAGCCTCAAACTTTTCATCGTCAATTTCAAGAACGCTCTCATCCTGGCTGGCATGAATAATACTTGAAAGCTTATCTAGAACGCCTATAACCTTCTCTCTGCTTTCAGCCAAAACCACAACCGCGACATCCCTTGTCTCCTCTCTTACTCCAAGAAACTTGACAGCGTTCCTTATCTGCCTCTCAGCAGCGGCATAAAGAAGAATTTCAACGGCCAAACTTTTAGAAATATTAAGATTGTTTTTAAAGGCTGTTAAAGCGTTTAAAACAGCAAAAAACAAATGTTCAAAGCCTGCTATAAATTTCGCGTCAAAAAACTGTACAACAGCCTCTCCAGCCTCTTTTTGCGCATTTTGAATGAAATCTTCTACATTGTCTATTTTAACGTTCTTATAGGCGGTTACTGCCAAATACTTGTCAAATTCGTCAATACGTTTAATCAACTTATACACCAAGTTCCTTCATGATTTCTTCCGTGAACTTTTCTATGTATTTCCTATCTATTCTGGCTTCAATAAGCTTTCTTTTTGCTTCTTCAATGGATTTTCCGTTTTCCAAGTATTCTTTGGTTAGGCTGATGACTGTTTCTTTTATTTCCCATGGGAAGATGATCCACTTGTCTGTTTCTTTCTCATAGTAATCTGGAGCTGTTTTGCTCCATGGCTTACGATAAAGCGTGGCAATTTTAACTTCTTTCGCTTTTAATTCCCTAATGTGCCGTTTTACCATGTCTGATGCTTTTGCCAGTATCTACGATGTCGTCAATAACCAGAACTTTCTTTCCATCAACGGGCGCCAAAACCGGTTGAGTAATCATTGGTTCACGCTTGGTTTTGGCTATTCCAGTGTAAAATTCAACTTTGACGCTTGCAAGCTGAGTTTTCTGAAGCAAGTCGGAAAGTATGCATGCCGGAATCCATCCGCCTCTACAAACACCGACTAGAATGTCGGGTTCAAGTTTGTCTTGCTTAATCTTGTCTGCTAGGCTGAGCAGCATCTCATAGATTTCATTCCAAGATGCAGCCTCAAGTTCGATTTTGGTCAAAATGTTCTCCCTAGGCATCATTGATGAATTTAAGTTCACTTTAAATGTTTCTGAAAAAGAGACAAATTGAAATATGGGCTTTAAGAAACTAAATTTCTAAGTTTGGCTTGCATGGAGGACGCGGAATGCTTAAGGAGATAGTTGAGTGTGTTCCGAACTTTAGCACTTCAGATCCGAAGGTTGTAGAGGCGATATTAAATGAGATAAGGAGCACGCCAAGAGCGTACATTCTCGACTATACCTATGATGATTACTATAATAGGCTTGTAGTCTCCTTTGTCGGCGACAAAGAATCAGTTTTAGAGGCTATGCTTAGGGCTGCGGACAAGGCCATAGAGCTTATAGACATGCGGAAGCATAAGGGGCAGCATCCACGCCTAGGAGCCGTAGACGTCGTACCATTCATCCCAATAAAGAACGTTACTATGGAAGACTGCATAGAACTCGCTAGGAAATTCGGAAAAGCATTGGCGGAGAAGCATAACCTTCCAGTCTATTTATATGCTGAGGCTGCAACAAGCCCGGAAAGACGAGATTTAGACTGGATAAGGAAGGGCGAATACGAACAGTTGGCTGAGATGATTAAAAAGCCTGAAAGAAAGCCCGATTTCGGCCCGGCTGAAGCTCATCCAACAGCAGGAGCCACAATAACTGGCGCTAGAAAACTGATGGCTGGATTTAATGTTAATCTTGGAACTTCAGACCTTAAAATCGCCAAAAAAATTGCGAAGGCTCTACACTCAAAGAAGGGTGGATTATCAAATGTTAAGGCTATGGCCGCTTACATTCCAGAAAGGAACATTACGCAGATAGGAATGAGCATAACGGACTACGAAAAGACGCCATTATACCGGGTCTTTGAACTTCTAAAGATAGAGGCGGAAAGATACAATGTTCCAATAATAGGTTCGGAATTCTGCGGAATGGCGCCGCTGAAGGCAATAATTGACGTAGCCGCCTATTATCTGAAAATAGACAATCTGACAATGGACAGAGTTATTGAAATAGCCGTCCAGAAGGCTATTGAAGAAGCTGAAATGAAAGGCGAATAAATTGCCAATTAAAGAGAAAGTTGACTTAATAATTGAAAAGGCGAAGGAGCTTGTAACCCTGCAAGGGGGAAGTGCAAAGCCGCTAAAAGGAGAAGCCATGCAGAATCTGGGCATAATAAGGGATGGAGCAATAGCAATCAAAGACGGCAAAATAATAGCTTTGGGAAAAACAAGCGAAATTAGAGAGAAATATACGGCTGAACATATTATAGATGCTGAAGGAAAGCTTGTAACACCAGGCCTTATTGATTCGCATACCCACCTTGTTTTTGCCGGCTCTCGCGAAGACGAATTTGAATTGAAGCTTAAAGGCGCATCTTACATGGAAATACTGCGGAAAGGCGGAGGAATTCTAAGGACAGTGGCTGAAACAAGGAAGGCAAGTTTAGAACAACTTGTTAGGCTTGGCAAAGAGAGACTTAACCTTATGCTGATGCATGGAACAACAACCGTTGAGGCGAAAAGCGGCTATGGCTTGTCAACAGAGGATGAAATCAAATGCCTAGAGGCAATAAGAAAGCTGGACGCTGAACATCCAATCGATGTAATCCCAACATTTCTTGGCGCACATGCTATTCCTACTGAATATGCTGGAAAAACTGAGGAGTATGTGAAATTAGTAATAGAGAAGATGATTCCAGCGGTAGCCGAACGGAAACTTGCAGAGTTCTGCGATGTTTTCTGTGAAAAAGGAGTATTCAGTATTGAACATTCTAGAAAAATTCTTCTAGCCGGGAAAAAGTATGGCTTGGAGCCTAAAATTCATGCAGATGAAATGTCTTGGCTTGGCGGAGCGGAGCTTGCAGCCGAAATAGGAGCAGTTTCGGCCGAACATCTACTTTATGCTTCTGAAGATGGAATTAAAGCATTGGCGAAAAGCGGTGTTATAGCAGTTTTGCTGCCCGCAGCCTCATTTTCGTTAATGCTTGGCAAATATGCAGATGCCAGAAAAATGATTAGCGAAGGCGTCGCGGTCGCGCTTGGAACAGACTTCAATCCGATATGCTGGGTTGAAAATATGCAGTTTATCATTGCCTTAGCGTGTAGAATGATGAAGCTCACCCCAGCTGAGGCATTGGCCGCCGCGACCATCAACGCCGCCCACAGCATGAAACGAGCCAATCTGATTGGAAGTTTGGAAATTGGCAAAAAAGCCGACATTGTAGTTTTTAACGTTCCGAATCATAGGTTTTTGGCTTATCGCTTCGGAGTGAACATGGTTGACAAGGTGGTTAAGAATGGGAGACTTGTTGTGGACTCTGGGAGGATAATTGTGGGTGAACCTTATTAAGCATCGGCGATAATATATGTTGTGGAGTTAAATCGTTTGGAGAAATGTATAATCTGTGGAGAGCCTCTTGAAAAGAGAGGAATTCTTATCTGTGGAAAATGTAGGGGTAAGGGCTGGATAGACTGTAAGGCCGAAAAGGAAAAGAACAAAAAGCAAGCGCTTGCAGAAGCCGAAGAAGTTCTTCACGAACTCGTTGAAGCAGCAAAATAAAATTTTGCCGATTACCGCCAAGCAAGCAAAGTCCAGCTTAAACTTTATAGTTCACCAAAATATACCCTTAGTAAGGGATAAGTATGAAAGATAACGATTCAACAATTGTTGAAGCAGAAAAAAGGGTTGTCCACTGTATAACTGGGCCGGAATTGCACTGTAAAAATTGGCAGATTGAAGGAATACTTCGAATGCTTCATAATGTTTTAGATCCAGAAGTCGCGAAGGATCCTGAAAACCTCATAGTTTATGGTGGAACAGGAAAGGCTGCTAGAAATTGGGAATGCTTCGAAAAGA
>CAYOFB010000060.1:0-5304 GCA_964403145.1 uncultured Candidatus Bathyarchaeia archaeon | reverse complement strand
CTGCAATTTTCAGATGTGTCGCTTGCTCTAGCAGTTATGGAAATTTGGATTTCTTGAATACTTTCTAACGGATATTTATCTAAATCTATTTCGAAATCTCCCATGAAATTGATTCTATACGCAATGCGGGGCTCTTCCTCTCCAATAGATACTGTCGGCTCGGGTTTGGCGTATTTTCGCATGCGAATCCAATCTACATAATAATATCGTGTATTTGGAGAGCCATCATTGTCCGCTTGAAGAGCTATAAAGCCTACATAGGTTGATGGAGAACCACTTAGAGATAAGGTTTCACCCATATAGATTCCGGTTATTCCTGTATTGTTAACTATGAGGGATGCGATTGCCCATTGTGAACGGGTATATTGACTGCCAGCAGAGGAAGCTCCGCCGAGATATACTCTATGAGTGTTGCCAGCGTAATTATCGCCTATGAAGTGATTAATGTTTGTTGAGCCATAATAGCTTGTTGCCCATCTTGTATCAACATATACTGCGGCGTCTAAGTCACTATTCCCAAATCCCTTAAGTTCAAGTTCGATTATTTTGTTTGTAACATTAAAGAAGTTTTTTGTATAGATTCCTTCAGGGTTATAGCTACCTGAAGTTATTCTTACAACTGTTCTATTTTCAGCTATAAGTGTTGTTGATGAGGAACCGCGCAGATTCCAATTGTTTAGATTCTCAAAGTCGTCGAAAAATTCGAATGTTGCCGTTCCATTGCTTTCAGAAGTTGCCTCTGGATTTCCATAATACATATAGATTGTTGTGGAGGAACCTGCTGGAACTAACGGTATTTTTACCCAAACCCTTGTGTTCTCAGTGTTTATTCCAGATTCTATCCAATAATTGAGTTTAACCCCGTTTGCGTCGGCAAACCTTAAGTCTCCGCAATCGCTACGCATTTTTCCTTCATCGATTAAAGAGGCTGAGCTAAACATTATTAGTATTTGAAAATCCGTAAGTTGGCTTGGATTTAGCGTGTTATCTATGATTATTGGTTTTCTATATTCCCATGAAGAATTAAACCATCCGGAAGGGGTAGTGTTTACGGCTTCTTCCGCAAAGCTTTCGTATGCCCCATCTATTTTCTGCGTGTTAAGGTAATCTCCCTCCACTCGTAAGCCGTATATTAACGAAAATTCGCTTGAAACAGAAGACCAAGATGAATACTGACCGACATAAGTTATCTCCAATTTCTCCTCCGCTCTTTCCCAGTCAAACTGGTTCATTTCATAGCTCCAAAGCACCACATCCGCGACTATAACAACTATGAGAATTAGGCTTAGCACTATAACTATGACGTTGCTAAGTGCCCTTTTGTCTGCTTTAAGCTTGTGGAGCAACATAGTAATCTGCAAATTCTGTCCCCCTTTTAGAAACAACTTTAATGTGGTATGCTGTGCCAGATGACCATGTATATGTTACATTTAGCCATCCATGCTCGCCAACTTCTAGGTGAAAATCATTGATTGCCACAGCCTCTCTATTTATGTAGACGGAATCTATTGTTAAGGAAACTTTGCCAGTGTTGCGTATGTATATGGCTATTTCATTTCCAGGCTTAAACCACACATCCTCAATTATGAATCGCTCGCCCATCGCTTCTCTGAGGTTTGTGGTTATGACATAGGTTGCGGCTGTTGCTATGGACATGGCAGCGACAGCGATAACTATGAGTAGGATGTTGCTCAGCACGGGACTTATGGCTTTAATATCTTTCCATATTTTCATTTTTTCACCTAGAGTGCAAACATGAACACTAGATATGCGGAGATTAACATTACAAAGCTATGTTTTAGACCAGCATTTAATGAGCCTTCACTCATTTTTCCAGCTATTAATCCGCCGAAGAAGGCTTGAAAGGCAGCCATGTGAAAGAATAACCTTTCAGTTTCCTCAGCACTCATGATGGCTGAGCCTAAAATGGGCGTTCCCTCTATAGTGACAAAGAAGGTTTTGAACAGCAAAACTATGGTGAATAGGAATACGTAGAATGCTACGTAAATTATTGCGATGTATGGCCGTGTCTGGGTCTTTCTTTCTTTCTCCATTATTAAAATTGAATTTACAAATTTTCCGAGGGGCTCAAAGACTTTTTCAACTCTTCCTCCTGAACGGTTTGCCTCAATAATTAGGGGAACAGCCTTCTGAACAAGCGGAGTGCCAACTCGTTTCGCAAATGATTGTAAAGCTTCCTCTAGAGGCATGCCCCAAGAAATTTGAGCATTAATTTTCTTCAATTCTTTTGTTAGAGGCCCATAATCTCTTTTTGAAGCCTCTTCTATGGCTTGAGGCAAGGTCATCCCTGTTTTTTGAGCTTGAACAATTGTGCGGAAGAGAGTTGGAAGGCTCTGATCAATCGATTTTCTCCATTTATAATCCATATAGTTAGCTATTGATGGAGGAAAAATCATGGCCATAACAGCCAGCAATATGAATTCATCCATCATTCTACCTTGATAGCCAGATGCAAACGCAACAGCCACTATTAATATGCTTGTAACTATTGAAATGCACCATATGATCTTTTTTCTTCGCTTATCTATTCTTGACAAGCTTTACCACCTCGGCGACAAAACATCAAGAATGATTATGAAAATTACTGAAGCTACTGGAATAGCTATGTATGTTAGCAGATAAAGTAGAAGTTTAGGGTCGAGAAGCCCCATTCCTCCTCCGCCAAGCATAGCCATAACAGCCAGCATGATAACAAACAGTAAAGGCCCAGCAACTAGTATGGCAACGTAAAATTCGGATAGCAATGAAAGCGTATCTGCAAACTTCTTTATGGCAATTTTCTTCAGCCGCATATAATATCTTGAACGATCCAGTAAATAGGCAACTAGGCTTCCGCCAGAATGCGTCGTGGCAATGAATCCTTGAAGGAACTGCTTGAATTTTTCAGACGGGCTTCTTTTTGAGGCTGATTCAAGAGCGGATATCAGGTCTGCCCCGAAAAGTTCAACGTCCCTAACTATTCTTTTCGCTTCTTGGGTTATTGCCAATGGAACATCTATTCGGGCAAGTGCCTTGAAAATCTTATCTGAGGTTACGCCTGAGCCGGCAAGCACAGCCATGTATCCGGCTGCGAATGGAAGTTCATCTTCAAGTTTTCTTTTCAGACTGTCAGCCTTATAGATTGGATAAGCGTAGAAGGCTATTACTGTGAATGCTCCAGAAAGCATAGAAATGCCTAGCCCAAATAGCAGAGATGAGAAAACGGGTACGCCTAAGAAAAAGTACAATATTATTGGTGTTAAAATTAGGGCCGACAGCGAAACTGCAAGACTTGCTAGAATAGTGAGGCTTACATATGCTTTAAAAGTAATTTTTATCTCTGATCTTTCAAGGTTTTTATCTAGATCCTTAAATAATGGGATAAATTTCGCCGTTTTATCCCCTAACAGGTTATAGGCAGCAATCTGAGGTTTAACGGCTCCAGTTCTTACTCCTTTCCGCAATTTTCCTAAATGAGCTCTTGCTGGCTTAATTATGGGAGCTAGCTTCTTCTCAAGCTTCGCATAGCATACTTTAAGTTTTTCACTGAGTTTTGCTTTCATTTTGCCCCTACTCTCGCCTTTCTATAGACTCTCTCTGGATCAGCGTAGTATTCACGTATGACTTTGGCTACTTCCGTGTATTTTCTGATGTTATTTTCCGCCATCCACCGTAGAACAGCGGTTCTTCTTTTGAGTTCCTTTTCAATTTCTTTCCATCCTAAACCGAGCCTTTTCATGTGTCTTTCTAGAATGTAGCTTTTTCCTGAAAAAGCGAAGTTGTCATCTTTCGGGTTCCATCTGTAGACCTCATGTGTTTTGATTTCTTTCGTCTTGGGGTTAAGCCCCACTACTTCGGTTACTGTTTTGATTCTTCGTGCCGGTCGGCCATTGATTTCGGTTCTGACCTGAATTACTATGTCATCTATCATTGTAATCAACGTCTTGGGAATGTTCATTGGCTCGGATTCCAAACGATTTATTACGGCTTCAACCGATTCAGCGTGCATGGTGCACATACCTAAATGCCCAGTTGCGATAGCTTGGAAAAGCGTGTAGGCTTCTTCTCCTCGAATCTCTCCGACAATTATGTAGTCTGGTCTCTGTCGGACGGCCGCCTTCAAGAGATCGAATAGGGTTATGGCGCCTTTTTCGCTAAAGCCGAATCCTGGACGAACAACGGATGGAATCCAGTTTTCATGAGGCAAGTTAAGCTCCGGAGTATCCTCTACGCTCACAATCTTCAGTTCTGGCTTAATAAACATAGAAAGACAGTTTAATGTTGTTGTTTTGCCGGCGGCGACGCCTCCGCTTACAAGTATTGAGGATCTGTTTTCGATTACGTACCAGAAATACGCGGCCATCTCAGCCGATAACGTGTTGAATGAGATTAGGTCTGAAATTGTAAGTGGGTCAACTCTGAAGCGTCTGATTGTGAATGTGGAGCCCCTTCGGGTTATTTCGTTCCCGTATGAGAGCTGAACTCTACTTCCGTCTGGAAGGGAGGCGTCAATGAGCGGATTTGCCAAAGAGATATTTTTTCCCGCTAGATAGGCCAGTCGGATAATGAATGAATTAAGTTCTTCTTCTGTTTCAAACATTATGTTTGTAGGTAGGGATTCGTAGACTCTGTGCCAAACATAAACCGGAATTTTAACGCCGTCGGCAGATATATCCTCGATTAGGTGGTCCTTCATCAGCGGGTCTATCTTTCCATAGCCTAGAAAATCCCTTATAACATAGTAGAGAAGCTTATCTATGGCTTCTTCAGCTATCTTAATTTTGTAGTTTCGGATTACTTCATGGAATTTCTTTTTGAGGTATTCTTCGGCTTTTTCTCTAGTTTCTATTTCTTTTAGGCTTACATCCATTTCGTCCATGAGGATTTTCTTTATTTCTTTAAGTTTCTTTTTCTCCTCTTCAAGGAGGGTTGGCTCAATTACCTCGTATCTTATTCTTCCGGTTTCTTTCTCTTTGGTTATTGCTGCATAGACGTAGGGCTCTTGAATTGGGTAAATTTCTCGGAAGGCTACCGTTTCTTTTTTAGTTTTTGTTTTAGGCAAGTTCGGTCACGTATTTAGTTTTTAGTTTTTTGTTGCGCGGTCAAATTATAGTTTGTAGTAAGTCTTAATAAATCATATGAACATTTAATCTTTACCCAACAAACAGCAAAGCTAGAATAATCTTTTAAGCAAGTAAACAAAAATAGATATGGCGCAGAAAATGGAAAGATGGTTCGCGCAAAGAAGAAAAACAAAACTTCTCGAACTTGCATACCGCCAAATAACCCTAGCAATAGACACGG
>CAYOFB010000059.1:0-5323 GCA_964403145.1 uncultured Candidatus Bathyarchaeia archaeon | reverse complement strand
GAACAGCCAAAAACAATCAAATTCTACTCCAAGGCGACCAAAGGGAAAAAGCCAAGGAATACCTCATCAAGATGGGTTATCCAGAAGAAAATATAGAAGTACAATAGGAGAAATCAAATGGGAATAATCGACGACATGAAAGAAATACTCAAGAGTCTGAAGCACAAAGGCGAACTTGAACCTTCTACAAAGTATTGTCCAAGATGCGGAAGCCCCAAACTAAAAGCGAAAACAAACTGGTTTATAGTTCCCTCTCAAACCTATAAATGCCCAGAATGCGGCTATGAAGGCCCAATCTTTATGGAAAAAGAACAGAAAGAATGCAAGAAAGTTTCTTAGTCTGGAATTTCAAGGCCAAGCTGTCTCTTCAAAGTTTTATAACGATTTCTGACAGTAACCTCCGTTACGCCAGCCGCTTCAGCAATATCCTTCTGAGTCTTCTTCTCATTATTCTTTAAACATGCAATATAAAGCGCTGCCGCAGCAAGCCCCATAGGATCCTTCCCCGCAGCAGCTCCTCTCCTCTTAGCTTCCCTTAGAATCTTTATAGCCAAACCTTGAGTTCTCCCCGAAATCCCTGTTTTTTCAGCAATCTTTGAAACATAAACCAGCGGATCGGCTATCGGCATTCTCACGTCGAGTTCTCTAAGCAACAGCCTATAGCATCTTGCAACATCCTTCTTGTCGACTAGGCTTGCCTCAGCTATTTCACGTAGGGTTCTTGGGGTCTTGGTTACTCTGCATGCGGCGTAAAGCGCCGCCGCCGCGATGGCTGCTATTGAGCGGCCTCTAACCAGTCCCTTATCAAGGGCTTTACGGTAGATTACGGCTGCTCTCTCCTTTACGGCGCTTGGAACGTGAACTTTGTCGGATAACCTGTCAAGCTCAGCCATTGCCTGAGCAAGGTTTCTGTCTATGGACGAATGAACCCTTGATCTTATTTGCCATTTGCGAAGTCTCCACATCTGAAGCCTAGTTGAAAGTGGAAGTTTTCTTCCGAAGGCGTCGCGGTCAACATGGCTTATAGCCGTTGATAGTCCTTTGTCGTGAACTGAGAAGGAGGTTGGTACGCCTACACGGCTTCTAGACTCTTTCTCTTCTTGGGTGAAGGCTCTCCATTCTGGTCCCTTATCCATTTCCTGCTCGCGAAGAACTAGGCCGCAGTCTCCACAAATAATTTCTCCAGTATCATAATCCTGTATTAGATTAGTGCTTCCGCATTCTGGACATCTATCTGCGAACAGTTGCCTTTTAATGTTTTTCTTGTCTTTTTTGCTCATTTTCTTCCCTACCATTATTTTGCGGAGTGTTCAATGCCCTCACCTTTGTTTTTCGTCATAGAAGTTTTTCTCGGAAGTCATAAAGTGCTCATCTGGCCCCTTTATCCGCGTGAGAAACACATGGTACAGTAGTTATATATAAATTTTACGATTCAAGCAGCCGAATCAAACTTAAAAATGCAAAATACATAATACGATAAAATAGTTCACGTAAAACATTCAAGAGAGAAGAAAAATGGTTAAAATTCCAGAAAAAATACGCGGAGCCCTAGAAAAACTCATCAATAAAATGAAAGAAGATGAAAATTTCTCTGCAATCAGCCTCTTTGGAAGTTGGAGTCGAGGAGAAGGAACCTCAAGTAGCGACGTGGACTTGCTGATCGTTGATAAACGTGACTTCCAAGAAGAATTCATTGAAAGAGTAGAAACCCGCGGAGTTCTCATAGACCTCAATTATATTCCCAAAAAATGGATTTTAACTCAAATTCCGCCTGAAATCGACCAGAAAATCTATGAAGCCTACATCCTTTACGATAGAGACTGGGACTTCACGAACCTAAAAAACTGGATGATGAAAGTTTATCGCAGCCCCGAGAGGCTAAATATTAGAACTGAAAGCTACATGGTAGACGCCGACATCTACCTAAGCCGGGCGGCCTCCGCCGCGTCAAGGGGAGATTTCCAAAGTGCACAAATTTATGCTGAAAAAGCAGCCGAAAAAATAATGATGATTCCACTGGACATATGTCAATTTCCAATCTCAAGAAGTCGCTTCTTAAAAAACATGGAAAAAAGCCTGGAAAAACTTCAAGTACCAAAAATTTACGCAGAATATTTAGCGCTAACTGGACTATACAACATTGAAAGAGAGCAGGCAGAAAAAAGTTTAAACTGCTTTAAGCGGGCATGGGACGAAATATCCTTTTCCGCCAAGAAAACGCTTGCTTCCACAAGAGAAGTTCACTTCAAAATTAAATCAAAGCTGAACTACTATCTTTCTCCTCTATTCCTCCAAGGAACAATCCTTCGGGCAAGAGCACTTATAGATGCTGGAGAAAACGCCGAAGCCATAAGATATCTAAGAGAAACCCTTCTGGAGATGCTTGAAAACTACTTCTGGCTAAAAGTAAAAGCAGAAAAAACACGCGGAGACCCAACAACCCTAATGAGAACCCTACTGGAAATAACAGCTGAAAAACCCAACAAAATACACAAAGAAACAACAAAAATATTCAACATAGAAGATATAAACGAGGAAAAAGCTAGGAAATCCATAGAAAAGGCGAAAGAAATAGTTCTTGAAATAAGAAATATGCGAAGGGCATTCATTCAGCAGATAAGCAACAAATTTATCTAAGCCAACTAATCCAGAATATTTTGAAGCCCGGTGGTGTAGCGGTCAAGCATGGGGGCCTCTGGAGCCCCTGACGGGAGTTCGAATCTCCCCCGGGCTACCATCCTAACAAAATTTTTGTGGGTGTATTCTAAATCTGACTTATATGAAGTTTCATAGGGCTCCTTGGGAGTGTGTTTATGCCAAGGAAGATAGGAGCGAGTGTATGCCTGGAGAAGAGCCCAAATCCGATCAAGAATATTTTGAAATTTTATGTTTATGCATTCTGCAGGCTGGCTTAAATTGGGGCGCTGTTAGGAGGAACTGGCGAAAATATAAGCAGGCGTTCTTTAACTTTGAAATTAGTAAGCTGGCTAAGGCTAAAGTCGAAGATTTAATTAAGAGGCCGAATGCCATAAGGAATAGAAAGAAAATTGAAGCGATTATTTATAATGCAAAGGAATTTCAGAAGATAAGAATCAAGTATGGTTCCTTTCGTAATTTTCTGGAATCGCTTAAAAAGCTGAGTAATGAGGAAGTGTGTAGATTTCTGGCTGAGAAGTTTAGGCATATTGGAGTTTATACCGCAGAATACTTCCTTCACAGTGTTGGCTATTTCAAATAGTTAATTTTTGTAGAAGTGCGTTCCAGTTTTTCCTTCCAGGGCTTCCACAGCCTTGTCCAGACTTGTTATTATTGCCTTTTCCCCTCCAGCCTTCAAGAATCTTATGCATGCTATTACCTTCGGCTTCATGCTTCCGGGGAGAAAATGCCCTTCTTCCAAGTATTTCTCCGCTTCAGCAATCGTCAGTCTATCCAGATCTTTCTCATTCGGCTTTCCAAAGTTCAATTTTACCTTCTCTACGTCTGTTAGAATTAGAAAAATGTCTGCATTGACTATTTCAGCTAGTTTTTCTCCGGCTAGATCCTTGTCTATAACGGCTTCAACACCCTTTAGTTGGCCCTTCTCATTTATTACCGGTATTCCCCCTCCTCCTGAAGCAATCACTATTGCTCCGGTTTCTACAAGCATTTTGATAACGTCTTTCTCGATTATTTCTATCGGATCTGGCGACGGCACAACTCTTCTGTAGGCTCTTCTTCCAGGCTTAACCTTTTTTATGACATAGCCTTTTTCTTCAATTAATTTCTCGGCTTCTTTTCTAGTGTAGAAGGGGCCTACTGGCTTTGATGGATTATTGAAGTCTGGGTCATCCTTGCTTACTAGAACTTGCGTTATGACGGTGGCGACTGGCATGTTGAGACCTTCTTCTTTCAAGTAGTTTGTTAGGGTTTGCTGTAGCATGTAGCCTATTTGTCCTTGTGTCATTGCGCCTAGAATATCAAGCGGCTGCGGCGGCACAAGCTTTCTTGCCTCTTCTTGTTGAATAAGTAGATTCCCTACTTGCGGGCCGTTTCCATGCGTTATGACAACTTTGTATCCCCTTTTGATTATTTCCAGAATATGCTTGCATGTAACTTTTACATTTTGGAGCTGTTGCTGAGCTGTCCCTTCTTCATCAGCTTTTTTGATGGCGTTTCCTCCGAGAGCAATTACTATAGTCTTGTTCATTTCAATCCCAGCAATGAACAAGGATTCCATTCTATTACATGGAAACCTAAAATTTTTTCGGTAAACGGCTGAATAATTAGCCAATTTGAGGGCAAACAACATGTATGACATCATTATAAAGGGCGGAAGAATTTTGGATGGAACAGGGAATCCCTGGTTTTATGGGGATGTAGGCATTAAGAATGGGAAAATATTGAAGATTGGCAAGTTACGTTCTGATACAGCTGAGAAAGTAATCGATGCGAGAGGATGTATTGTAAGTCCTGGATTCATTGATATGCATTCTCACTCCGATTTTGCACCGCTAATTAATCCTTATATGGAGAGTAAGGTTAGGCAGGGAGTAACAACCGAAGTAATTGGAAATTGTGGCTTTTCCGCCGCGCCTCTAAACGATTTCCTACGCGAACAAATCCTAGAGACTTCGCCTATGCTAAGGGAGGCAAATGTAAAGCTGGAATGGGCCTCTATGGCCGAGTATATAGAGACTATTCAGCAGAATGGTGTTTCGCTGAATCTGGCGCCTCTCGTCGGACATGGAACGTTAAGAGCGTTCGTGATGGGATATGAAAAGCGAAGGCCAACTTCAGATGAACTTGAAGAGATGAAGCATTTACTTGCAGAGTCGCTTGAGCAGGGCGCCTTTGGCATGTCAACAGGCCTAATTTACCCGCCGAGCTGCTATGCGGAAACAGAAGAAATAATAGAGCTATGTAGAATTGTAGCAGAGCATGGTGGAATTTATGCAAGTCACATTAGGGGAGAAGACTATCGGCTTTTAGATTCGGTTAGGGAAGCAATAGAAATTGGTGAGAAGGCGGGGGTTCCAGTTGAGATTTCACATCATAAAGCTGCGGGAAAGGAAAATTGGGGCAAAGTCAAAGAGTCGCTTAAAATGATCGAGGAAGCCCGCAGTCGCGGAGTGGAAGTAACTTGTGATGTTTATCCCTACACGGCTGGAAGCTTCGGATTAGACTCTGTTTTGCCGCCCTACGCCCATGAAGGCGGAGTGAAAAAGATGCTGGAAAAGCTTAAAGATTCAGAATTTCGCCGAAAACTGAAGGAAGATATGATTAAAGGCGTGGATAACTGGCGAAGCTTTGTAAAGATCATCGGATGGGAAAACATCATGATATC
>CAYOFB010000058.1:0-5469 GCA_964403145.1 uncultured Candidatus Bathyarchaeia archaeon | reverse complement strand
ATCTTTAAGAAATGAACTGTTAGGTTTGACTATTGACTGAAGTCCGCATTGTTTTACGGTGGTTTGCATTTTGCTCCCTAGTCTTTTTGTTTTTCATATCCTTGTCTGGTTTGGACTTTATTGTTCATAGGGTTCTTTATGGTTATGGGCTTCGGTTTAGTTATGATTGGGCTGTTCCTTATTGGACTAGTTTGCGTTTGATTTATGTTTGTTTGGCTTTTCCGGCTTTTGTTACTGTTGGTATTTTTGTTTTTGGTTTTTGGAGTTATTTGAGGGGTGGGCGGGTTGTTGTGAGGCGGGTTGAGAAGGCGAAGGTTTCTGGGGGTATTGTGCGTGGTTCTATGCTTTTTGCTTGTAGTAGGTGTAGTAAGCGTTTTAGTAGGCCTATTTTGATGTTGGATTTTAGTGGCGGTAGGGCTAGGCTTGTTAATGTTTGTCCTTTTTGTGGTGCTAGGCTTGGGGAGAATGGTGGTGAAGTTGAGTTTGAGGTTGGGTTGGGTGAGGAGGAGGTTGTTCGGGATGAAAAATAGCTTATTTTTGTTTGTTTTGGGTAGGGTTGTTTAAAGGACTTATTCTTTTTGGTATTGTTTGTGTTTTTGTTTTATGTGGGTGATGGTGAGGGTGGTTAGGCATGCTAGGAGGGTTGTTAGGGAGATTATACAGCCAAGATTGAACCAGCGTTGGGGTTCGTATTCTATTGTTATTTCTAGATAGCCAGTCTGATTTACGTAGAAGCCGTTTATTACGCCGTAGAGGGGTATACTATGAATTTTTTCTCCATTAACATAAGCAACCCACAAAGGATCATAAGATTCTGCGAAGGAAAGCATAAAGGGCTTGGTGGCGTTTACTTCTATTTCATATTTTGTTGGGTTTATTTTTTGGTATTTTATTATTTTTGCAGGGGGCTGGTTGCATTTGAAGATGTCTTTTAGGTTTTCGTTTTTGTTTTGTGTGTAGTAGAGCCAAATTACGTCTAGTTGTGAGGGTTGGGGTTGCTGTATGGGGTTGGTGATTTCTATTGTGTGGCTGCCTTTTTTGAGGTATATTGGTCCGATGTATGTCCAGTCTAGTTGTGTTGTGTTTATTTTGTATTCTTTTTTGTCTATTTTTATGGTTAGGTTTCCTTGGCTTCTTATTGCGAGTGTGTAGTTTCCGGGTTTGATTATTTCGATGGTGTTCCAGGCTTTTGATGTTTGGTTTAGTTCTAGGGTTTGTCCGTTGCTGGCTTCTCCGCCGTATTTGTTTGAGGTTGTTGTGTTTTGGTGGTATAGGTCTGTTTCTGCTTCTAGTATGTAGATTATTCTTTTGTTTTGGAGGGTTTGTTCTAGTTGTTTTTGGGCGTTTTGATATTCTTGTTTTGGTATTAGTGCGAATAGGTTTATGGCGTTGAATCCTTCTAGGTTTGTTAATGTGATTTTGTGGTTTCCTTTTTCTAGTTGTAGGGTGTCGATTTGTTTCCATGTGAATTTGTTGAGTTGGTCTTTTGTGTTTAGGGTGTAGTTGTGGTTGTCTAGTTGGATTTGGATTTTTCCGCCTTTTTGGTTTTGGAATAGGCGTGTTAGGAATATGTATTGGTTTGTTTCTTGTAGGGTGAATGGTATTTCTAGGGTGACTGGTTCTGTGAATCTTTTTAGGTCGTAGATTTTTACGTTGTCTATCCAGATGATGTTTGGTAGTGGTTGTGTTGTTTCGTGACCGTGCCAGATTTGTAGTTGTATATATTTTGTTTCCGGATTTTCTGGTCTGTAGTCGATTGTGATTGTTTGCCAGTCAAAACTTCCAGAACCTATGTATCTCACGTAATGGACGTTTATGAGTTCTTTTTGTGCATTATATTCGGCAATTGTAGCATGCAGTTTGTAGATGTTTTCCGCTTTTATCTGAAACTCAAATCTATATGCATTTCTGTAATTTGCAGGAAGAAGAGGTGAATTTATGGTCTTCCATCCCCATGTAGAGTTCATTAGTGTGGCTTTGAGAGATTTTTGTTCTATTCTTAGTTGCTGTATTGCTCCGAATTGTTGTTCTGGAGTGTATTTATTCCATTCGAGGAGTTCTTGATAGTTATCAAATGTCCATTGTATGAGTATATCATCATGTGTTGGGGAAACTTTTTCAGGTATTCGCAGTACCTTCCAGGTAAACACTATTCCTTCTCCGTAATCTGATTGCCAATTTTCGATACCAAAATTATTTAGAAATGGGTGCCATTCTGCGTGCAAGGGGTCTGATGTTGATGCTTTTGACCACTGTTCTGAAGGGCAACCGAAGTACGTATATTCGAAAGGCTTCAAAATTATGCCATTATCTTTTATGTTTTGATATAGCCAAATTGAACTGAAGTCGTAAAAAACTGTGCGAATTCTTCTTATAAGCTCGTTTTGCAGTTCTGTTATTATTGCAATTTTGGAGGGAACTGGCAGGAACGATATTGCATAGAAGAGTTTTCCGTCTAAATCAGAGATGATTAAGTGTTCTGGAACATAAATAAGTGAGAAGGTATCATTGTTTTCTTGGAGTGTTAAATAACCTATAGTTTTATTTTTTAAGTATGAATATTCCGGTTTGAAACTTGTTGCACCTAAGATGTCTGTTCTTTTGATGATGTATTTGATGTTTAGCGAGTCAAGTAATTTTTCAGGGGCTTCTTTCTGGGATAGCATTTTGACAAATTGAAAGTCTCTGTTATGTTCTGAACCAATAGACCATTCAAGGTTTGTAGAGATTGCTTTATCTTTGTTCCAAATGTATCTCCATGTACCGAGAATGTTGTTTGCGGAGGTTGGGTATATCCATAATGTCTTGTAAGACGGTGATATCTTCGTACTTAGGTTATAGTATTCTTGTGGAATTCTAGCTGGCGAGTACACTTGGTGTATATAGATTAGTGCTGGAGAATATGTTATGTTTAGGATTGTTAAGATAAGGAGGGTCGATATGATGATTACTTTTTTGGTTTTTAAGAAGGTTAGTCCTGTGATTAGCATTAGAATCAAAAAGGGCGGTATTAGAATGCTAAGCTTTCCCCATTCTCTAAGTGGAGCGAAAATTTGGAGATATCCTGCTTTGCCGAGGAAGTGAAGAATGCTAACAAGGAGGGGGTTATTTGTTCCTTGGATGATAAAAATTAGGCCTAATATGAAGATGGATGAAAGAAGCATTAGCGTAGAGTGTTTTTTGTCTTCCTTTTTGATGAACATTATAGTTGAGAAAGTTAATATGAATATGAGAATAGAAGTTGCGCGGAAGAGGGGATTGTTAAGAGTGCTTGTTGGAACTTGTGGCCACCAGTTATTGGAGAATGTAAAAATATTCAGTAGAGTTCCGTTACGTGATAACATCGATAATTGGTCCATTGTGATTTGAATTGGGTATGTCGCTCCCTTTACAATGAATGCTATTAATAATACTGGCATGTTTAGTAAGGTATAGATTACTAGCGGTACGGTGGCAAGTAGGAAAGTTGTCTTTATTTTCCTTGGAGGCTTGATTATTGAGAATATTACCAAAGATAGGTGGATAAAAAGCATGTAGAGGAAATTGTGGGGTATCATGCCGTAAATTGCGTATAAGAGTGAGTAAGTCAGTAAAAATTTCGTTTTTTCATTTGAGATGTATGCTAAGCCAAGGTATAAGTATAGTGGAAAAATGGCGTAGGCATCCCATATCCATATATGGCCTAATCGTTCGGCTGACCATAGGTTGAGGTAATAGAATATGGTTAAAGTAGGGATGAGTAGAGCTTGGTATTTTTTGTCCTTTATGAAAAGGGTAGTTAGTTTATATATGCCATAGGAGCCTAGGATTAGTGATATTAGGATTATAACGCTGTGTATTTGGCTGTCTGTGATATGGATTAAGTTTGCTAGGATGCTTATGCTTTCCAGCAGGAATGCTCTGTTAACGTCTAATGTTAGGGCGCCTAAGTGCTGATTAAATGTGTAGTAGGTTACTTGGTATCTGTCCATGCTGGAGTTTATGTTTATTATTGCTGAGAAATCTCCGTAAATGAACTCTAAACGGGCATCAAGTATAGGGGATAGAAGAGGAGCGAAAAGAATAACCAAAATACTCAGAGAAAATAGAAAAGATATTAAAGGTAAGTTTCCTAGAAAGAAAGTTCTTATCTTGAGTTTCATATCTATTCCTTAATATTCTTGAGGAGTAATACTGCAAAGAAAAATCTTTAACGTTATCATGCGATTCCACGATTAGCTAAAATTTCTTTTAATTTTTTAACAGATTTGTCTATTGAAAAATTTGTTTCCGCATATTTCACAATGAAATGGCGATTCACTTTGATTTTTCTTGCTTTGAGTATGGAATTCATTATTCGTAAGAACTCTTCCTCATTTTTTGCTAGCCAACCAGTCTTACCTTTGATGATTGTTTCACTTGCACCTATATAATGATCAAAAATCAGTACTGGGGTACCACAAGCCATTGATTCAATGGGAACATAACCAAATGTTTCCCACTTCTGAGGACAGATTGTTAATATAGATTTTTCATATAAATCTGCAAGCTCGTTATCAGATAGATGCGGACAATACGATAACTTGCAATTCCATCTATCAAGTTGATTTGCAACTAAACGGTTCCCGAAGGCATACAAATCAAAATTGCTTTTCTTTACTACATGAGTTATTTCTCTGATAAACTTGACATTGGTGTCTCCCGCGTGAGAGCCCAAATAAACTACTACGCTGCTCAATCTTTTATCTCGTCGCTTAGGTCTAAACACCTCTATATCCACGGGAGGATAAACAATGCCATCTACTCCTACATCGTAGAGAAGAGCAAGGAGAGCTGCAGTAATCTTGCTATTGGCAATTACAATATTTTGTCTCTTCAACATGCGAGTATAATTTTGCGTTAAAAGCTTAAACGGTATTAGTGAAGAAAGCTTAAATTTGATTTTCTCATCTAAAGTTAGACTATTTGAAGAGAAAACCCTTGATATAGAATGGCTTCCATATAAAACTTGAACATAAACGGCTGTCTTAACACCAGTTTTTTTCTTAACATAATCAAGAACTTTTAACCTTGAATAATCATCATCTCCAATCAAAATGGAAATATCGGAACTTTTAATATTATCAATGAGCTCAGAAATTTTGTCGCAACAAAATACTTTGCCACCAGCACTTACAAATGCTTTCTTCACTTGTCCACCACAACGAAGAAGATAAACGTAAGTTTGAACAAGATTCGATTGCCCCTTGACCCAACCTATGAAGGGTCTAATAACTCCTTCATTAGGCGAATTTTGACCTACCAACAAAAAACCGATTTTCATACATATCACACAATTTATTCTCTATAGGCGTAATCTAATATTTCCATGAATTGTTTTGTTGTTTTGTCCCAGCTGAATTGCTTTGCATATTCTAGCGCATTTCTGCTTAACTTCTCCCTTAGGGCTTCATCTTCTAAAACCCTAATAATTTTATTGGCTAAATCCCT
>CAYOFB010000057.1:5238-5486 GCA_964403145.1 uncultured Candidatus Bathyarchaeia archaeon | reverse complement strand
AGTATGGTGGCGACTATATAACGAGAGCTGGGGATGGAACTGGACATATCGAGATATAAGCTGGGAGTTTGGTCCAAAAGCACGATACGACATATTCTGCTACAATACAACCACTGGAACTTGGTATTTAGTTACACCTGACACTTGGATTGCACTGAACGCTCCGGTAAAGGTAAACATAACAATACCGAAAACATTGTTTGAAGAAGGAACTCAACTGGGAATGATAGACTTATCTTGGAATATGT